>DASQVL010000346.1:0-8234 GCA_035640795.1 Crenalkalicoccus sp.
CGGCAACCGGGACAACGCAGAATGCCTCGGCCGATCTCATCGGACGCCTTCTACTCGTCGCTTGCCGGCCGCCATGACGCCGAATGACGGCCCGCACGCGTCACAGCACGTGCAAAGCCAAGCTGAGAGCCTGTCTCTGAACAAATTCGGAATGTCGGCAAAGGGCGGGAAGCGGCCCTTCTGCGGTTTCGATCAACATCGCCACCGGCTTGCCCAGTGACTGTCGTTGGGAGCCATGCAATGCAACTCGGCAGCAGCGCCTAGCGACATGGCCGCGTCGAGGTAACGGGCTCTCCCCGTTGCGAGGCTTGGCTCCTCTCCAGGCTGGCATGGACCTGCGCACGCCTGTTGCATGCGTCGGCACGCAGCCCCTAGCGTACCGTCGGAGGGTCAGCGGTTTGGCTGCACCTAGCGATAGCGGCGCGGCGGACCGCTCCTTCGATCAGGTGGGGAGGATGCCATGCGCTCGGCCGGCTTCCTGGCGAACATCGCCCTCGGCGCCCTTTTGCTGACCGGCGCGGGTCAGGCGCAGCCGGTGGCGATGACTCCTCCGCCCGCCGAGGTGGATTGGCCGATGTACGGCCGGAACCTGCGCCACAGCTTCAGCAATCCTCAGTCGCGCATCAACCCGGGCAATGTCGCCGGACTCCGGCAGGTCTGGACATTTCCGACAGGAGATGCGGTCAGCGCCTCGCCCACAGTGGTGGACGGCGTGGTCTACGTGGGCTCCTGGGACGGCTACTTCTACGCGCTCGACGCCAAGGCCGGGACGCTGATCTGGAAGTTCCGGGTGGACTGCCAGAACACCATCGCCCCCGTGCCGCCGCACTGTCTCGCACCCGGCGAGACGCCGCCGCCGCGCTTCATCACCGACGGCGGGCTGATCACCTCCACCGCCGCGGTCGTGCGCGGGCGGGTCTACTTCGCGGCTGGCAAGACCGTCTACAGCCTGAACGCGCGCGACGGATCGCTCCACTGGAAGCGGGTCATCTGCGGCAATCCAGAGGCACCGAACTGCGCCGCCGACCCGCGCGACTCGACGCAGATCTTCTCCTCGCCCGCGGTCTTCGGCGGCATGCTCTTCGTCGGGCATACGGTGGACGGTGAGGGCTACCGCGGCGCGATCGAAGCGCTCGACGCCGAGGACGGCACGCAGCGCTGGCGCTTCGAGGTAGACCCGATCCTGGACGCGGCAGACGAACCGGCACTCGACGAGATCGGCCCGGCCGCGGGCGGCTACAACCGCGGCTGCGGCAATGTCTGGTCGTCGGCCGCTGTCGATCCCGGCAGCAACCTGGTGTTCTTCACCACGGCCGACTGCAACCGCGAGGCGGTACCACCATACCACGAGGCGATCCTCGCCCTGGAGGCGGACACCGGGACCGCCCGCTGGGTCTACCGGCCGCCCCGCCACGACCCGGCCTGCGACTTCGACTTCGGCGCCACGCCGAACCTGATCGATGTCGCCGGCCGCCACTACCTTGGGGTCGGCGGCAAGGACGGCACCTACTACCTCCTGCGGCGGCGCAGCGCCGCGCCTCAGGGGGATCTCGTCTGGGCGACCAACGTGGTGTTCGGGGGCAGTGCCGGCGGCTTCTTCGGCGCGTCCTTCGAGGATGGACGCATCTTCGCGGCGACGATGCTCGGCGACGGCAACATCGTCGAGCAGACCGGTCTTTGCGCCCCGGCCGACCCACGCGACACCTTCCTGCAGGAGCCAAGCATTCATGCCCTCAGTCTCGCGGATGGTGGCGTGCTCTGGCAGGCCACCCAGAACCACAGCGCAGCGCCGACCTCCCTGGCCGCCGGGGTGGTCTTTTCCGGGCTGCTCGGCATCGAAGGGTTCGGACTGAACGCCTACGACGCGCGCACCGGCGAGCTCCTGGTGCGGCTCCCGGTGCCCAGCTCGGTCAACTCGGCGGCGACGCCGCTCGGCGATATGCTGTTCGTCACCTCGGGGAACCCGACTGACGGCTCGGGTTCGGGGGTTACCGCATTCGCTCTGCCCTGAGGGCATTGTCACGTTGATGAGGTGCATGGCGTGCTCGGCGACGCGCCAACACGGCGCAGACGTTCACGCCGCCGTCTGGGCACACGTCTCCTGATGCCAGACCTGGAAGGCCGTGGCGCGCACCCGCCGATACTGAGCGGCCGACATCAGGTGGCGCCGCGGGCGGAAATGGCCGTAGATGAAAGCATGCGCCGAGAGGAACCGCTGCGCCTGTCCCGCCGACTTGAAACGCTGCATCTGCCGCTCTCGGCGCCTGGTCGGCCCGTGGGAATTCTCGGCCCGGTTCTTCAAGTAGCGACTGGTCCGATGCCGCGCCTCCGGCTGGACCTCCCGATGCGCCACACCGTAGCTGCGGAGGCCGTCGGTGACGAGGCGCCGCGGCTTGTACCGCAGCCCATGGAGCAGGCGTTTGAAGAAGCGCTTGGCCGCGGTGGAGTTCCGCCGCCCCTGCACCAGGATGTCCAGCACGACCCCGTGCTGGTCGACGGCGCGCCAGAGGTAGTGCAGCTTGCCGCCGATGCGCAGGAACACCTAACACCTCATCGAGGTGCCAGGTGTCGCCCGGCTTCGGCCGTCGTCGCCGCAGCCTGGACGCGAAGCCCTGGCCGAACTTCAGGCACCACCGCCGGATGCTCTCGTGCGCGACCGTGATGCCCCGTTCGGCCAGGATCAGCTCCACATCGCGCAGGCTGAGGCCGAAGACGTGGTACAGCCACACGGCGTGGTGAATGATCTCGGCCGGGAACCGGTGGCCAGGGTAGGTGCTGGGCTCGGGCGTCATCCCGCCAGCTTTGCCCGGCCGCTCCGTTCGCGCCATGGGCCGTCAACGTGACAATGCCCGCCGCTGCGCTCGTTGTAGTGCTTCCCGCAGGCGCGGCAGCGGAACCGGCGATCGCCTCGGGCCGTGCGCTCCGGCCGCTCCGTCACGGCGGCGCGACCGCAGGCCACCCAGTCCATTTCCGCTTCCCGTGCCGCTGATCCCAAAGCCTACCAGCGGTACCCTCCCCGCCAAACGGGCCGATTGGCGCGAGCACTGACAGAACCCTCGCTGCCTGACTACGGTCCATAACCCCCAGCGGGTGTCTTCGGCTACACTCCGTCCACAAGAAAAGGTCCAGGGCGGAGGACGACCGAATGAGCAAGGATTTTCAGACGCAAATCCGCGAAGCGACACGTGACGAGGCAGCGCTCCGGGCGGCGCTGGCCGACGCCGACATCGCCCCGACGCTGATGGTGCTGGTGCAGCTCACCGGTGACCTTGCCATCCTCGACGAGGTTGCGCCGCATATCCATGGCGCATGGAGCTTCCTGGAGTCGGTTCCGGAGCCGCTCAAGCAGAAGGTGCGCGATCGCCTGGTTGATGCCCTGAAGGACTACGCCGTGGCGGACCGCCCGCCGCCGCGCCTACCGCCTGCAGAGGTTCTGCAGCGGATGATGAGCGGCGGCGTCGGCCAGACCGTGCCGGAGGAATATATCCCGCTGCTGGTCGAAGAAACGCAGCTCGGCGAGGAGGACGCCCGCGCCGTGCGCTGGCAGCGTGACGCGGCGCGCCGGGCCATCCGCGACTTCAAGGTGATCGTCATCGGCGCCGGCTTCGCCGGGCTCTGCACTGCCATCCGGCTGAAGGAGATGGGTATTCCCTTCGAGGTCCTGGAGAAGAACGAAACTGTCGGCGGTACCTGGCTGGAGAACCAGTATCCCGGCTGCGCCGTGGACACGCCGAACCATTTCTTCTCCTATTCCTTCAACCCAAATGCCAAATGGACGCGCCATTTCTCCCAGCGCGCGGAGATCCTCCGCTACATCGAGGACACCTCCGACAAGTACGATGTGCGTCGGCACGTTCGCTTCGGCGTCGAGGTGACCAAGGCCGCCTTCGACGAAGCCGCCGCGCGCTGGCGCGTGATCATCCGCCGGCGCGGCGGCGACGAGGAGACGCTCGCCTGCAACGCCCTGATCACCGCGGTCGGCCAGCTCAATCGGCCCTCCATCCCGCAGATTGACGGGCTGGACAGCTTCCGCGGCCCGGTCTTCCACACCGCGCGCTGGGACGCGTCGGTCGACCTCAAGGGCAAGCGCGTCGCGATGATCGGCACCGGCGCGAGCGCGATGCAAGCCGGCCCTTCCATCGCACCGGACGTCGAGAAGCTGGTGGTGTTCCAGCGCACGCCGCACTGGGCGATGCATAACCCGAATTACCACAAGGCGGTCAGCCCCGGGAACCTCTGGGCCCTGGGGCACATCCCCTACTTCGGCAAATGGCTGCGCTTCCAGCTCTTTTGGGCCGGGTCCGATGGCTTCCACGCTTCGCTGCAGGTGGATCCGGACTGGCCGAAGCCGGACATCTCGCTGAACGAGGCCAACCATAAGATGCGCGAGCTGATCGTCGACTACGTGCGGAAGGAACTGGATGGCGACGAGGCGCTGCTGGCAAAGGTGATTCCCGGCTACCCACCGTACGGCAAGCGCATGCTGCGGGACAATTACTGGTATCGCATGCTCAAGCGCCCGAATGTCGAGCTGGCGACGGGTTCGATTGCCCGGATCACCGAGGACGCGATCGTGATGGCGGACGGCACCGAGCATGCGGTGGACGTGATCGTCATGGCGACCGGATTCCAGGCGTCCAAGATGCTCTGGCCCATGGAGATCACCGGGCGCGGCCGTACCATCCGCGAGGTATGGGGCGACGACGATCCGCGCGCCTATCTCGGCATCACCGCGCCTGGCTTCCCGAACCTGTTCATGACCTACGGGCCGAACACGAACCTCGCGCACGGCGGCAGCATCATCTTTCACCACGAATGCCAGGTCCGCTACATTATGCAGGCGCTGCGGGAGATGATCGAGCAGTGCTACACCACGCTCGAGGTGCGGCAGGAGGTCCACGACGCCTACAATCGGCTGGTGGACGAGAAGTGCCGCAGCATGGTCTGGACCCATCCCGGCGTGACCAGCTGGTACAAGAATCGCCACAACCGCGTGACGGTGACCTCACCCTGGCGGCTGCTGGACTACTGGAAGCTGACGCAGCATTTCGTGCCGGAGGATTTCCGCGCCGGCCGGCCGGGCCATGCGCCGCTCATCCCGGGACAGGAGGCCGAGGCCGTCGCCTCGGTGGACCAGCTGACGGTGAGCTAGGAAGGCGCGCGCTGCCCGCAGAGGCGCCGACCTGGCGGCGACGGAGACCGTCACGCGGCGTCCGCCGTCATCGGCCGGGCCGGTCGCGCCGCCCCACGCCCGTGAGGCCAGTGTGGGAGGGCGGGTGACCTTAGTTGCAGGAGTCGGCAGTTTGGACGCACGTTGTCATGTTGCCGCTTAGTCCGAGAAGAGTGCCGGCAGGTGGCGGCGCTGCCGTTAAGTCCGAGAAAGTCGGGCGCGGGGTTTCTCACCATTGCCGTCAATGGTGAGAATTCGACGGCCGCGAAAGGCCGCAGCCAGCATTCGACGGCTGCGCCGCGACGGGCCGGCCGGCCACCATGAATCGCCCCGCGGAGACTGCTTCGCGGCAGAACACCCGCCCTGGCCCGCCGTCGCGTAGGCCGGCCGACACCCACGTCAGCCGCCTTCCGCAACAACCGCGGCAAAGCCGAGCTGAGAGGAGGTATTACCGCATGAACAGGCGCCGCACGACGCCGATCCCGCCCGGAGCAGAGCACCTCTTCCTCTCAGTGCAGAGGTGCTCTCGTCCAAGGCGGGGCGTCAGTCTTTATCCGCGCTTCAACTCGCTGACGTGGAACGGCTCCAGCGTGTCGATCGCCTCGACTGGCTGGGTCTTCTGGTTCCACTTGAAGTAGCGGATGGTGATCGCCTCCGGCGTGAAGTCGAGCAGGCTGAAGCCGTTCTCCTCGATCGGCGCCACCGTCTCCTCCATCCGCAGGTGGTTTGGCACCTTCGGCCCGACGCCGCGGAATTCGGACGCCCAGCCGCCGGTGCTGGTGCCCATCGGCCCGGGCAGCGCGGCGATGACGGGGTGGCGCGAGAAGTCGTGCGCGCCGGCCGCCAGCATATGGCCCTCGCCGATGGCGTGCAGGTCGCCGGTGATGACGAGCGGCACGCGCTCCGGCATCTCCGACATCGCCACCATCAGCCGGTCGTGTTGGGCGAGCCAGCCCGGTTGCCAATAGGGCTTGGCGATACTGGTGGTCAGCTTGCCGTCGGGGCCGAGGATGTCGGGGTACCACTCGCCCCATTTGCCGGCGCTCCAGCCCGGCGGGTTGCTCGGCGCGTTCACCACATGGGCGGTGTCGCGCGCCGCCATGCGCGCCTTGAGCCAGCCCTCCACCTCCGGCGCGACGAAGACCGCGGTCGGCCCGTTCAGGGTCAGGGTCCGCCGCACGTCATAGAGCAGCACCTCGGCAAGGTTGCCGTAGCGCAGGGTGCCGAAGCTCTCGGAGAGGCCCGAGGGACGCCAGCCGGGTCGGTCGGGGATGTCCGAGCCCGGCAGCCCCGCCGGCCGGTTCGGGTCGGGCAGGAACTCGGGGTAGTAGAGCCGCTGGGTGGCCCGCGCCGCCTGGAGCATGAAGTTGTCAGGCGGGAAGGTCACCGCCTCGTCGGTCGCCTCGTCGTTGTCGAAGTGGTCGTGGTCGTCCTGCAGGAAGAAGACCGGGACGGAGTGGCAGAGCGTCTCGTAGAGCGGGACGATCTGCGGCCCGGCAGCGCGCAGCAGCACCTGCTCGTTCGGCGTCCCCAGCACCGGCGCGGCCCGGTCGAACCGGCCGGCGTAGTGGATCGCGGCCGGGCTGGCGCCGAGCTTCGGCGCACCGCGCGGCGCCAGGAGGTCCCAGTAGACGTGGTCGCCGTTGGCGACCAGCGCGTCGGGCTGGAACGACAGGGCGCGCCGCAGCAGGCGCTGGCGCACCGCCACCGGCAGGAACTGGAAGCCGGTATGCGCCTCGCCGAACAGGTCGTGCCCGCCGGCGCAGGAGTACATCAGCAGCCGCATCCACGGCACCGCCTCGCCAGGCGCGGGGAAGGTCCTGAGCGTCCAGGGCGCGGCCAGCGGCCGGCCTTGGCCGTCGCTGAGGCTCAGTTGGTAGGGCGTGCCCGGGCGGAGCCCCGCGGCGTGGAACTGCCAGAACAGGCCGGCGCTGTCGCTCCGCAGGCCCGTCACGGCAGTCTCTCCCACCCGCAGCACCGGCGCCTCAGCCAAGGGCTGGCGGAAGGAGGCCTTGATCAGCATCCGCTCGTGGCTGACGGTGGGCAGCAGATGCGCGAGCTGGCCCTTGTCCCAATCGGCCGGATTGCCCTGGGCGCTGGCCTGGCCGGCGAGTGCCGAAAGCACCGGAAACGCAGCGGTGGCCGCCATCATCTCGCGTCGTGTCACCATGCCGTCCTCCCACAATGGAAGTTTTGTTAGCTGGCAGTTCGCTGACAGGATGAGCATCACGGGCCGAGGCAGCAAGTGTGCCGGTGGCGCCCACCGCCCGAACCACCCGCCGCGGCCGCATGCGGCAAGCCGGGGTCGCACGGCCCCGCAGCGCATCGGAAAGTGCGGCGAAAAATCCGCCCCTTCTGCGCGGAGGGCCCACTGTGCCCGCCGCGAGCACCACCTTGAGCTGGCTCCGGGTGTCGCACCGGAGACAGCCTAGCGCGCGCTTCTCTTCGCTCGCTGGCCGGGAGAGCGGCGGCTTGAAGAGCTCTACCTGTCCCTGACCGAAGCCAAGGCGGCCATCTGGCTGCCGCGCTTCCGTCCGAAGCTGGAGCAGCCGCACCCAGACACGCGGGCTCACAGCAGGTCCTTGGATTGCGGCCCACGCTCGGGCAATCGAAAGACGCTGCTCTTTGGGATCTGGGGTGATGCACCCAGGCCTGGGTGCGGAGCGGAAGAGCCTCTGGGATGGTGGGTGGGGGACGGAATGGCCGACCGGCCCACGCGAGGAGCCGCTGCAGGAGCTCGCCGCGGCGGCGCGGATTGATCAGGGATACCTCGGCACGCTGCTACGCCTGACGCTGCTGGCGCCGGACATCGTCGAGGCAATCATCGACGGGCGGCCGCCGGAGGGCCTCGGCTTGCCGCGGCTGCTGGAGTCGTCCCCGGCGGACTGGGCCGAGCAGCATGCAGCTCTCAGGAAAATGTCGGGCGTTGGGCCTGCCCCGTTTGAGCGGACACCTCTGATAGGCTGAAGAGCCTGGGAGGTGGAGATGACGGAGAGCGGCAGGAAGCGCCGGACGTTTCCCGAGGCGTTCAAGCTGGAGGCGGTTGCGGCGGTCCGCGGTGGTC
>DASQVL010000347.1:0-3074 GCA_035640795.1 Crenalkalicoccus sp.
TCTGGCGCAACCGGGGAGGGCGTGCCGGCGCTGCTCCGCACCCTGGCCGAGGTGATCGCGGCGCGCGCCGCCGCCTGAGCGGCGCGGCCTTGCCGCGCGGCCGTCGCGGCGCGACATTCGCCGCATGCCGCGGCACCCCGAGGAGGAAGCCCGCACGGCGCTGGACGCCGCCGGAAACTTGCCGGACGAGGAGCTCGACCTCGCCGCGGTCGCGCTGCAATTCGCCCGTATCGATGCGCCAACGGCCGACTGGCACGGCGCGGCACGCCTGCTCTCCGCCATCGCCCAGGCCGCGCATACCGCGGCGCAGGAGAGTGCGGCGGAGGCGCCGGAGCAGCGGCGCGCCGTGCTTGCCCGCGTGCTGCACGGTCGCTTCGGCCTCACCGGCGATGCCGAGACCTATGACGACCTCGCCAATGCCAACCTGATCCGGGTGCTGGAGCGCCGGCGCGGCCTGCCGGTCGCCCTCGGCATCCTCTGGCTGCACGCCGCGGCGGCGGCGGACTGGGCGGCGCATGGCGTGGACTTCCCCGGCCATTTCCTGGTGGCGCTGCCCGGGGTGCGCAGCCAGGCGGTGGTGGACGTGTTCGGCGGCGGCGCCACGCTCACCCCGCCCGAGCTGCGCGCCCTGCTGAAGCGCTTCGAGGGGCCGGAGGCCGAGCTCCGCCCCGGCGTGCTGCGGCCACTCGGCCGGCGGGAGGTGCTGCTGCGCCTGCAGAACAACATCCGGCTGCGCCGGCTGCGCGCCGGCGACATGGTCGGCGCCCTGGCCTGCACGGAGGACGCGCTGCGCCTCGCACCCTGCCATGCCGGGCTGTGGCGGGAGGCCGGGCTGATGAACCGGCGGCTCGACCGCATCGGCGCGGCCATTGCCTGCCTTGACCGGGCGCTGGCGCTGGAGCCGGAGGGCGAGGCGGCGCGGCGCATCCGCGCCGCGGCGGACGAGCTGCGGCAGCGTCTGAACTAGACCCGCATCGGGCCGGCTGTGGTCAGCCCGATGCCGGTCCAGCTTCCTGGGTCAGCAATTCACGTTCTCCGCGTGCCCACCTTCGGTGTGCACGCTCAGGTCGATCGCGGGGGGGCGATCGCGGGGCCGGTCGCGGGCCAGGGCATTTCAGCCGTGCCCTGCCGGGCTGGAAGCGCCCAAGCACCCTGTTCTTGATCGCCTTCCCCCGGCGAACCGCGCACACTTCGCCTGGGAATACTCGAAGGGAGCGAAGCATGGACGCGGCCGGGGCGATTCTCGAGGCGCGGCGCGTGCGCCGCCTGCTGAACCCGCTCGGCGCGCTCGCGCCGGTGAACGAGGCGGCGGGCTATGCGGTGCAGCGCGACCTCGCCGAGCGGCTCGGCGCCCTGCCGCCGGCCGGCTTCAAGATCGGCGCCACCACGCAGCGGATGCAGGAGTATCTGGGCCTCTCGGGTCCGGCCGCGGGCTTCGTGGCGGCGGCAGGGCTGCACCGGGACGGCGCCGTGCTGCGCCACGCCGATTTCCTGGCCCCCGGGGTGGAGTGCGAGATCGCCGTGCGGCTCGGCGGCGACCTGCCGCCCGGCCCCTGCACGCAGGCGGAGGCGGAAGCGGCGGTCGCCGAGCTCTTCCCGGCCATCGAGGTGGTGGAGCGGCGCTATGCCGACCTGCCGGCGCTGGGCGCGCCGACGCTGATCGCCGACCAGGTGTTCCACGCGGCCGGGGTGCCCGGTACCCCGGTGCAGGGCTGGCGGCAGCTCGATCTCGACGCGGTGCGCGGCGTGCTGCGGGTGGATGGGGCGGAGCGCGGCGTGGGGTTCGGCCGCGACCTGCTGGGGCATCCGCTGGCCGCACTCGCCTGGCTTGCCGGCTCCGGCGCTGCACTCGCCTTCGGCGGGCTGCGCGCCGGGCAGGTGGTGTTCTTGGGCTCCGTCACCCTGCCGGTCTGGCTGGACGGGCCGGCCGCGGTCGAGGTGGAGTTCGAGGGGCTGGGCCGTGTCGGGCTGCGCTTCGCCTAGTGTCCCGATTCCGAAGTCCTTCGGACTTCGTTCTCGGTCCACTAGCCCTTGTTTTCAGTGGCCTGCTGGTCCGCTCCGCTTGCTGCTGAAGCAGCGAACTTCGCGGGCAGGACACTAGGGTCTGTTGAGATTCGGTCATCGTGAGCCGATGACGGCTGCGGCAAGACAGATCATGGCGGCGAAGCTCTGGTCGGTCTTGTCGCTGCGCAGGGCGATACGTTTGAACTCCTTGAGCTTGCCGAAGAAGTTCTCGATCAGGTGTCGCCATTTGTAGGCCTCCTGGTCGATGGCGTGCGGTGCCTTGCGCTGCGGCCGCTGGGAGATGACGATTTTGGCGCCCCTCTCGTTCAGCGCGTCGATGATCCAGTTCGCATCGAAGGCCTTGTCGCCGATCAAGGCTTCGAACGCGATGTCCTCGATCAGTGGCGCGACGCCGACAGTGTCATGGCGATGTCCCGGCAGCAGCACGAAACGGACCAGGTTGCCGAGCGCATCGGTCAGCGCCAGGATCTTGGTCGTCAGTCCGCCCTTGGAGCGGCCTATGGCCTGGCTCTGAGTCCCCCTTTGGCGCCCTGCCCGTGGCGATGGACCTTGACGATGGTGGCATCGACCATGGCGTATTCCATGTCCGGCTCGTCGGCCACCGCCTCGAACATCCGCTGGAAGACGTCGGCTTTCACCCAGTCGCGGAAGCGCTTGAACACCGTGTTCCACTTGCCGAACAGGGGCGGCAGGTCACGCCACGGGCTGCCGGTGCGGGCAATCCACAGCACCGCTTCGAGGAACAATCGATTGTCCCCGCCAGTCCGACCAGGGTCGCCCGGTTTGCCCAGGCCAAACGGCTCCATCTTCGCCCACTGCGCGTCCGTCAGGATAAGCCGATCCATGCCAAACTCCTTTCGGAGCTTGAATCACACCCGCCGTAGCCGTGGGAATCCCCCGATTCTCAACACGCCCTAGGTCGCCGGCATCTCGATCGGCGCCATCAACGCGGCGATCATTGCCGGCAACGAGCGCGAGAAGCGGGTCGAACGGCTGAAGGAATTCTGGGACATGGTGTCCCAGCCGGTGCCCTGGAATCCGGTCGTGCC
>DASQVL010000348.1:0-3400 GCA_035640795.1 Crenalkalicoccus sp.
AAGGGCCACCTATGCCGCCCCGACCCGCTCCTCCCGGAACAGCCCCAGCTTCTCCTGCGCCGCCCGGTCGGAATAGCCGAAGAGCAGCATCGGCCGCTCCGCCCGCAGCGTCAGGGCGTGCCAGCTGGGCACCACGAGCAGATCGCGCTCGCCCAGTCGGAACTCGCGACCCTCGACCAGCGCCACGCCCTCGCCCTCCACCACCACGAAGACGGTGCCGTCCGTGCTGCGGCGCGGCTTCGTCTCGAAGCCGGCCGGCAGGTGGCGGACATGGGCGGCGATGGTCGGCATGACCGGGCCGCCATCGGCCGGGTTCACAAACTCCATGGCGTGGCCGAGCCAGGGGTCCGGGGCCTCGGCCGCGGCGAGCGCCAGCAGGCTCTCCCGCCACTCAGCAAAGGGGTAGTGGAAGAGCGGCTGGTGCGCCGGGCGGCGGTCGGCCGGCGTGCCGCGGAAGGGGCGCAGGTTGCGGCCATAGCGGCGCAGGCTGTCGCCGGGCGCGGTCGCCTCGGACTGGGAGGGGGCGGGCAGCCGCTCGGCGAAGCTCGCCGAGTAGAGGCGCACGGTCGGGATATCCAGCCCGTCCAGCCAGATCATCGGCCGGCCGCTCTCGTTCCCATGGTCGTGCCACTGCCAGTTGGGGGTGAGGACCAGGTCGAAGGGCCGCATCACCGCGCGCTCCCCGTCCACCGCGGTGTAGGCGCCCTCGCCTTCCAGCACGAAGCGCAGCGCGCTCTGGGTGTGGCGGTGGCAGGGGGCGACCTCCCCGGGGAGGATCAGCTGCAGCCCGGCATAGAGGCTGGGCGTCACCGCAGAGCTCTCCGGCAGGCCGGGATTCTCGAGGATCAGCACGCGGCGCTCGGCCTGCTCGGCGCTGATCAGGTCGCCGGCGCGCAGCAGGTAGTCGCGCGCCGGGGCATAGGCCCAGCCATGCGGGACGGCGGGGGCCCGGGGGGTGGGGGTAACCAGGGCGGCCAGCACCTCCCATAGCGGGAAGAGGTGCATCGGCCGCATCTCGGCATAGAGGGCCTGCAGTTGTGCCTGCTGCTCATTCGCCCGGGGGGCCGCGGTGCCGTCCATGTCCGTCCTCCGTTTTGGGGGGAGGATAGGCCAGGGTCAGGCGGCGCGCAGCAGGCCGCGCAGCCGCAGCATGGCGGCCGCCCCCAGCAGCGGGCCGAGGCCGAGGAGCGCGAAGCCCCATTCCCACCCCAGCAGCGGCAGCGCCGCCGGCAGCACCTGGATGGTGATGGCGGTGAGCAGGAAGCCCAGGCAGGTCTGCACCGTGAGCATGGTGCCGGTCAGGTCGGGCGGGGAGAGCAGCACGATCGCCGCCGAGAATTGCGCGGAATCGGCCACCACGAAGACGCCCCAGACGAGCGCGACGGCCAGGGCGAGGGCCAGGGAATGCTGCGCCACCGGCCCGATCAGCACGGCGCAGCTGCCGCTGGTGAGCAGGATGGCCGCGCAGGTGAGCTGCCGGTCCACCCGGTCCGCGACCAGCCCGGCCAGCACCGCACCAATCCCGCCCGCCGCCAGCACGGCGAAGACCGCGACCGCGCTCGGCAGGCCGAGCACCCGCGGGCCGATCGCCAGCTCCTGGAAGAAGAGCGGCAGCCAGGCCCACATGGCGTAGAGCTCCCACATGTGGCCGAGATAGCCGGCATTGGCGAGGCGGAGCCTCCGGTCCCGCCAGGCGAGCAGGGCGTGGTCGAGGCGGAAGGGCGGCCGCGCCCCGCCGGCTGGCCCGGCGCGGAAGGGCAGGATGAGCAACCCGCCCAGCAGGGCGAGGCCGCCGGCGCCGAGATAGAGGCCCCGCCAGGGCAGGCCCGGCAGCAGCCCGGGCAGCAGGTGCGGCGCCGCCGAGCCCAGCGTGACGGCCCCCACCACCAGGCCGATGAGCAGCCCGAGATCGCCGCGCGCCCAGCTCGAGGCGAGCTTCATGCCGACCGGATAGACCCCGGCCATGGCGGCGCCGGCGAGCAGGCGGAGCAGCAGTGCCGCCGCGCCGGCGGGCGGCAGGGCGGCGAGCGCCATGGTTGCGAGGGCCGCCGTGACGGCGCAGGCGAGGAACAGGGTGCGCGGCGCGACGCGGTCGGCCAGCGTCAGCAGCGCGCTGGCCAGCGTCCCCATCACGAAGCCGAGCTGGACCGCGACGGTCAGCAGCGCGCCATGGGCGCGGGTGAGGGCGCCTTCGGCCAGCAGCGCGGGCAGCACGGCGGTGCCGGCGAACCAGACCGAGAGGACGAGGACGGTCGCCGTGGCGAGCAGGGCGAGGTTGCACGCCTTGGCCGGCACCGGGATCACCCCCGCAGAACCGCCCCCGTCGCCTTCGTGACCGCGGCGACGATCCGCTCCGCCGCCGCCTCGATCTCGGCATCGGTCAGCGTCGCCTCACGCGGCTGCAGCGTGACTTCGACGCCGAGGCTCACCTTGCCCTCCGGCACGCGCTCCCCGGCATAGCGGTCGAACAGCGCCACATCGGCGATGAGCTGGCGGTCGGCACCGCGGGCGGCGCGCAGCACCGTCTCGGCCGACACCGCCGCGTCCACCAGGAAGGCGAAGTCGCGGCGCACGGGCTGGAAGGGGGGCAGCTCGGGCGCGCCGCGGCGGCGGCGCTTCGGCTCCGGGACGGCGTCGAGGAAGACCTCGAAGGCGACAGCGGGGCCGGCCAGGTCGAGCGCGGCGAGGATTTTCGGGTGGACCTCGCCGAAGGTGGCCAGCACGGTCTTCGGCCCCTGGCGGATCACGCCGCTGCGGCCCGGGTGATAGAAGCCGGGCGCGTCCGCCGTGACCTGCAGCGCCGCCATCGGCGTCCCGAGCGCGGCGAGCACGGCGAGCGCATCGCCCTTGGCGTCCATCGCATCCATGGGGCGGGAGGGCTCCGCCCAGTGGCGCGGCGTCGCGCCGGTGCGCACCCCGGCCGCCACCTGGAGCTGGCCCGCCGGCGAGGGATCGCGGTAGGCGCCGCCGAGCTCCGTCAGCGCCAGGTCCGGGAAGCCGCGCGCCGCGTTCCGTGCGGCCGCCATCAGCAAGGAGGCGACGGGGGTCGGCCGCATCTGGTCGAGATCGGCGGCGATCGGGTTCTCCAGGCGCAGCCGAGGATCCGCCTCGCCGAACAGCGCGGCGACGCGGCCTTCGAGGAAGCCATAGGTCACGCAGTCCAGCATGCCGCGCGCGGCCAGCACGCGCCGCGCCAGCGCCGCCCGCGCCTGCCTTGGCGTCAGCGCCGGCGCCGGCACCGGGGAGGCCACGGGCAGGGAGGCGGGTGGCACGCGGTCGAGGCCGCGGATGCGCAGCACCTCCTCCACCAGATCGGCCTCGGGCTCCACCTCCGCGCAGCCCTCGGCGGCGGCGCTTCGGCTCCGGGACGGCGTCGAGGAAGACCTCGAAGGCGACAGCG
>DASQVL010000349.1:0-5942 GCA_035640795.1 Crenalkalicoccus sp.
TGCTGCCGCGCGCCGCCATCCCGCGGCTGCCGCAGCCCGACCACTGGTCCTGCGGCGACGCCACCCTGCCCGCCATCGCGCTCCATGCCTTCGAGGCGGCGGCGCCGGAGAAGCTCGGCACTGCGCTCGACCTCGCCCTCGGCCGGCTGCACCGGGTAGAGGCCGCGCCGCCATGAGCGGCGGGCGCCCCATGGTACTGGTCACGGGCCTCTCCGGCGCCGGCAAGGCCTCCGTCCTCCGCATCCTCGAGGATCTGGGCTATGAGACGGTGGACAACCCGCCGCTCCGGGTACTCGAGGAACTGGCGGCGGAGGGCGAGCAGCCCCTGGCGGCCGGGGTGGACACGCGCACCCGCGGCTTCGGCGCGGCGGAGGCGCTGGCCGTGCTGGACCGGTTGCGCGCCCAGCCCGGCCTCGCGGTCTGCCTGATCTACATAGAGGCCGAGGAGACGGTGCTGCTGCGCCGTTATACGGAGACGCGGCGCCGCCACCCGCTCGCCCCCGGCGGCTCGCTCGGCGGCCGCGTCGCCGACGGCATCGCGCGGGAGCGGGACATGCTGGCGCCGCTGCGCGAGGCGGCGGACCTCGTCGTGGACACCTCCGAGTTGCCGCTGCCCGAGCTGCGGCGGAGCATCGAGCGGCGCTTCCGCCCGGCCGCCAATGCCGGGGGCCTCGGCATCGTCGTGCAGTCCTTCGCCTTCCCGCGCGGCCTGCCGCGGGAGGCCGACCTCGTCTTCGACCTGCGCTTCCTGCGCAACCCGCACTGGGTGCCGGAACTGCGGGAGCTGACCGGGCAGGACCCGGCGGTCGCCGCCTATGTAGAGGCCGACCCCGACTTCGCCGCCTTCTGGCAGCGCCTCGTCGGCTTCATCGTTCCGCTATTGCCTCGTTACGTAGCCGAGGGCAAGAAGTACCTGACGGTCGCGGTAGGGTGCACCGGTGGGCGGCATCGCTCGGTCCTTGTGGCGGAACGCCTCGGGGGCCATCTCAGGGCCTTGGGCTGGCGCGCCGAAGTGGCGCACCGGGAGCTTTCGGCAGGGCGCACCGCGCCGGCCGGCAGCGAGGCCGGCCCGGAGGGTCGGGAGGCCCTGACACACATCCCATGATCGGATTGGTTCTGGTGACCCACGGCCGTTTGGCCGAGGAACTGCGATCGGCCATGGAACATGTGGTCGGCCCGCAGCGTGCGGTCGCCACGGTTTGCATCGGCCCCGATGACGACATCGAGGGGCGAAGACAGGACATCCGCGCCTCCATCGCCGCCGTGGACCAGGGCGACGGCGTGGTGGTGCTCACCGATATCCTGGGCGGCACGCCCTGCAACCTCGCCGTCTCGCTCGCCGACCGGAAGACGGTGGACGTGATCGCCGGGGTCAACCTGCCGCTCCTGGTCAAGCTCGCCAAGATCCGCGGCACGGAGCGCCTGCCGGACGCGGTGGACCACGCCGCGGCCGCCGGGCGAAAATACATCGCCGCCGCCAGCGACATGCCGAACGGCCTGGCCACCGCGCCGCCACCCCCGAAGGGGCGCGCCGGGCCCGACGGGGAGCGGAAGCAATGACCGAAGACGCCTGGAGCCCGACCGTGGACGTGACCAGCACCGATTGCGGCTGCGGCGGCGGCGAGCTCGTGCTCCGCCGCGACCTCACCATCCGCAACAGCCGCGGCCTGCACGCCCGCGCCGCCGCCAAGCTGGTGACGCTCGCCGAGCGCTACTCGGCCTGCCTCTCGGTCATCCGCGACGGCCAGAAGGTGCCGGCCTGCTCCATCATGGGGCTGATGATGCTGGGGGCCGGCCCCGGCAGCAGCATCACCATCGAGGCCGAGGGCTGGGACGCGAAGGAGGCGCTGGACGCCGTGGCCGGCCTGGTCGAGGCCGGCTTCCATGAATATTGAGAAGCCGGAGCGCCCGCAGGGGAGCGCGCCGAAGCCCGCGGAGAACCCGCCCGAGCCGCCGCGCCGCCCGCCCACCCGGCGCAAGGAGCAGCTGGTCCGCGGCATCCCGATCACGTCCGGCCTCGCCATCGGCCCGGTCTTCGAGGCGGCGGAGAGCGAGCAGGCGGCGCCCCGCCGCCGCACCATCGCCGCCGATGAGGTGGAGGCCGAGCGGCAGCGGCTGGCCGATGCCGTCGCCCTCTCGCGCAAGCAGCTCGCCAAGCTGAAGAACCGGCTCTCCGTCCTGCCCGAGGAGGCGCAGGAGGAGCTCTCGCCGCTGCTCGACGCCTATATCCTGATGCTCGGCAATTCGCGCCTGCTGCGCGGCGCCCGCTTCCGGATCGGCGAGGAGCGGCTCTCGGCCGAGACCGCGGTCGCCGACGAGGCGGAGGCGATCGCGACCGCGATCCTGGAGGCGCGGGACGACGACCGCGCCGGACTGCAGCGCCGCGCGGACGAGGTGCGCGAGATCGGCCGGCGGCTGATCCGCAACCTGACCTCGACGCCCTTCCGCAGCTTCAAGGATGTCCCGCAGGGCGCGATCCTGGTGGCGGAGGAGCTGACCCCGGCCGATGCCGCGCTGCTCGACCCCGGGCGGATCGCCGGCGTCGCGACGCAGGAAGGGGGCGCGGACGGCCACACCGCGATCATGCTGCGCGCGCTCGGCATCCCCTCCGTGCTCGGCGCCGCCGGCCTCCTCCAGGCGGTGGAGCGCGGCGACCAGGCGGTGCTGGACGGCACGGCCGGGACCATCGTGCTGCGGCCGTGGGAGAAGACGCTGGCAGCGGCGCGCGAGGCGGTGGCCGCCTTCGCGCGGGAGCGCGCCAAGCTCGCCAAGCTGCGCCGCCTGCCCGCCGTGACGACGGATGGGGAGGAGGTGGAGCTCTGCGCCAACCTGGAGATCCCGGCGGAGCTGCCGCTGATCCACCAGGCGGGCGCGCAGGGCATCGGCCTGCTGCGCACAGAATTCCTGTTCATGAACCGCGAGGACCTGCCGGACGAGGAGGCGCAGTACGAGGAGTATGTCCGCGTCCTGGAGGCGATGGGCGGCGACCCGGTCACCATCCGCGTCCTCGACTGGGGCGGCGAGAAGGACCTCGAGGCGCAGGCCTCCGGCATGGAGCCGACGCATACCGGGCCCAACCCGGCGCTCGGCCTGCGCGGGGTCCGGCTGCTGCTGAAGCGGCCGGAGCTCCTGGAGGAGCAGTTCGCGGCGATCCTCCGCGCCTCGACCCATGGGCGGGTGCGGATCCTGCTGCCGCTGGTCACCACGCCGGACGAGGTGCGGCAGGCGCGCGACATCTACGAGCGGGTGGCGCGGCGGCTGCGCCGGCGCGGCGTGCACCTGCCGGAGAAGCTGCCCGAGCTCGGCGTGATGATCGAGACGCCGGGGGCGGCGCTGGCGGCGGATGCGATCGCGCTGGAGGCGGACTTCTTCGCACTCGGCACCAATGACCTTGCCATGTACACGCTGGCGGTGGACCGGGCGGAGGTGGAGGTCAGCCACCTCTACGATCCGCTGCACCCGGCGGTGCTGCGGCTCATGCAGTTCGCGACGGAGGCCGCGCTGCGACTCCGCATGTCGGTCAGCGTGTGCGGGGAGATGGCGGGCAACCCGCGGCTGGTGCCGCTGCTGCTGGGCCTTGGCATCCGGAGCCTTTCGATGAATGCGAGCGCGATCCCGCGCGCCAAGCAGGCGATCCGGTCGCTCGACATCGGCGACTGCGCGCGCTTTGCGCGGCGGGTGATGGAGCAGTCCGATCCGAAGCGGATCCATGAGCTGGTGATGGGGTTCGTGACGGGGGCGGCGGACCGGGTCTGAAGGGGCGTCGCGCTGGCGGCCCTTGGGGGAGGAAGCTCACGTCGCCTTCGGCGACCCCCAAACCCCCATCATCCTTTTTCTGGTCCCTTCTCCGCGGCGCTTGCCCGGTCCGCCGGGAAGACTCCCGGCCGAGGCGCGCAGCGCCGGCCCGCATCCCGCACCTCCTTGACGCACCACCCCGCGCGAGACCACCTCCATATCGCGCCAGGCGGCCGGACGGCCGCTGGTCCCCGGGACTTCCCGGGGGCTGGAGGAAAGTCCGGGCTCCACGGGAATACGGTGCCGGCCAACGGCCGGCGGGCTGCGCGAGCGGCCCAGGGACAGTGCCACAGAGAGCAGACCGCCCGCCCGCGCCGGGGTTCGCCCCGGCGCCGGCGGGCAAGGGTGAAAGGGTGCGGCAAGAGCGCACCGCGCCTCCGGCAACGGGGGCGGCACGGTAAACCCCACCGGGAGCAAGGCCGAATAGGGGCGACCGGCGGCGCCATCCGCGAGGGTGGCGGACGCAGGGGCGTTCCCGCCCCGTCGCCCGGGTTGGCCGCGAGAGGCGCGCCGCGAGGCGCGCCGCAGAGGAATGGCCGTCCCATCCCCATCTTTCAGGGGGTGGACAGAACCCGGCTTACAGGCCGCCTGGCGCGCGTTCTCCCGGGCTTCTCCACAAGGTTGTCCCCGGCTCAATCGGGGCGGGTAAAGAACAAAACACGACTATATGCGATGTACCATTCCGAAGTCCATGAATGCTGCATATATGCCGTTAAGCCCTTGTCCGCTCACGCGAACGTCGCAGCCGCTTTCTGCGCCGGAATGAGTCTTTCCCTTGCTTTCCCGGGAAGTCCCATGGTATCCCACCCCATCCCGTGAAGGACCCACACGCTCGGGGGGGCGAGCGGTCCGGATCGGGATGGTCGGGCGAGCCGGCGAGGTCGGGGGGCCTCGCCGGCCGCTGCCGCCAGCCGGCGCCGCCCGGCGGCTCGGGCCGGAAGCGGCGCTTGGGGGGCGGCTTCCATTTTCTTCGGCACGCATCTCGGGACCTTCGATGCAAAGAAGGGGCGGATCTCCATCCCCGCCCCCTTCCGTGCCGCGCTCGTCAAATCCGGCTCCGAGCACTTCCTCGCCCGTCTCTCCGATCACCATCCCTGCATCGAGGTCTGGCCGAGCGAGACCCTGCTCGACCAGGTGAAGGCGCGCCTCGCCGCGCTCGACCCCTTCGAGGCGGATTACGAGGTCGAGTCCGCCCGCCTGGTCGGCCACGTCCATCCCGTGCAGCCGGATGCCGAAGGCCGCGCCAGCCTGCCGCGCGACCTGCTGGAGAAGGTCGAGCTCGGCGCCGAGATCGCCTTCGCCGGCCGCTTCAAGCTCTTCACCATCTGGAACGCCGCGGTGCTCGCCGAGCGCGAGGCCGCCGGGCCGCGGGGCCGGGCGGCATGAGCGGCCACGTCCCGGTCATGCTGGCCGAGGTGCTGGCGATGCTCGAGCCGCGCGACGGCGCGGTGCTCTGCGACGCGACCTTCGGCGGCGGCGGCTACGCCGCGGCCATCCTGGACGCCGCGCGCTGCACCCTGTTCGCCATCGACCGCGACCCGGACGCCATCGCCCGCGGCGCGGCGCTTGCCGCCCGCCATCCTGGCCGGCTGCACCTGATCGAAGGCCGCTTCGGCGACATGGTGGCGCTGCTCGCGCGCCATGGCGTCGCCGCGCTGGACGGCGTGGTGCTCGATCTCGGCGTCTCCTCCCATCAGCTCGACAACGCGGCGCGCGGATTTTCCTTCCGCGCCGACGGACCGCTTGACATGCGCATGGAGAAAGCCGGCAGATCAGCAGCCGATCTCGTCAATTCCGCAACGGAGTCGGAGCTGGCCGACATCCTCTTCACGCTGGGCGAGGAGCGCCACGCGCGCCGCATCGCGCGCGCCATCGTCGCCGCGCGGCGGGAGGCGCCGATCGAGACGACGGGCCGCCTCGCCGAGGTGATCCGCGCCGCCGCCCCGCGCGACCCCTCCGGCCTCGACCGCGCGACGCGGAGCTTCCAGGCGCTGCGCATCGCGGTGAATGACGAGCTCGGCGAGGTCGAGCGCGGCCTCGCCGCCGCGGCGGGGCTGCTCGCCCCCGGAGGGCGCCTCGTCGTCGTCGCCTTCCACTCGCTCGAGGATCGCATCGTGAAGCGCTTCATGGCCGAGGCGGCGGGCCGG
>DASQVL010000350.1:0-18779 GCA_035640795.1 Crenalkalicoccus sp.
GGCCGTTCAGCTCCGGCTCCGGCTCGGTCTGCAGATTCCACGAGAGGGTCGGATGGTACATCGTCCGGGCGTAGCCGATCGGGATGTGCAGCCACGGGTTCCGCGCCCGCCCGCCGGCCTCGAGCAGGATGACGCGCACCGACGGGTCCTCGGAGAGGCGGGCCGCGACGGCGCAGCCGGCCGAGCCGGCGCCCACCACGATGTAGTCGGCTTCGTCCTGCATGGCGGTTCCTCCCGGTGCCGCAGCGTAGGCGGGCGGGACCCGGCGCGGAAGTTCAGGAGGGGCGCTGATCCTTCAGCGCCTGCACATCGGCCTGCAGGCGGCGGATCTGGCGTTCCATGGCGCTGACCTCGGCCGCGAGCGCCTGGACCTCCCGCGTCGCGCCACGCGCCACGTCCTCCACCCGGTCGGCACCGGAGAAATTGACGCCGATGTCGTCGCGCATGGCTTCGACGAGATTCTGCAGGCGGTCGATCCGGTCCATCACGGCGACGCGCAGGCGCGTGATCTGGTCGCCGATCCGACCCTCGAGCTCCCTGGCCCAGTCCGGTGCCTCTGCCATCCGACCTCGCTTCCCTGCACCATGTAGCCCGCGGCCACCCAGGAAACAAAGGAGACCCAGGGTGCTCGGCACCCTGGTGCGGGTCGGGGGGGCGGGGTGTCGGAGGCGGTGCCCCCGGCCACAGCGTGTGGCGGCGCCCTGCCCGTTGACCCCGCCCCGCCCCGGTGCAAGGCACGGGTCAGGAAACGCCCGCCCAAGGACCCGCCCATGTCCCCCTTCGACGCCCTGGCCGATGTCGTCGGCGCCCGCCACTGCCTGCGCGAACCGGCCGAGCTCGAGCCCTATGCCGTGGACTGGCGCGGCGCCGCGCGCGGCACGCCGCTCGCGGTGGTGAAGCCGGCGACGACGGCAGAGGTGGCGGAGACGGTACGCCGCTGCGCCGCGCAGGGCATCGCCGTGGTGCCGGCGGGCGGCCGCACCGGCCTCGCCGGCGGCGCCGTGGCGCGGGATGACGGGCCGCCCGCCATCGTGCTCAGCTTGGAGCGGTTGAACCGCATCCGGAACGTGGATGCGCGGGACTTCTCCATCGTCGCCGAGGCCGGTTGCGTGGTGCAGCGCGTGCAGGAAGCCGCCGCCGAGGCCGGGCGCCTCCTCCCCATCCAGTGGGGCGCGCAGGGCAGCGCGCAGGTGGGCGGCATGCTTTCCACCAATGCGGGCGGCATCCGCACCCTGCGCTGGGGCAATGCGCGGGAGCTGGTGCTGGGCCTCGAGGTCGTGCTGCCGGATGGCCGCGTGCTGGACGATCTCCGCCGCGTGCGCAAGGACAACAGCGGCTACGCGCTCCGGCATTTGTTCGTGGGGGCGGAGGGCACGCTCGGCGTCATCACCGCGGCCGCGCTGCGCCTCTCGCCACCGCTCAAGCGCGTCGAGACCGCCTTCGCCGCCCTCGCCTCACCGGAAGCCGCCCTCGCGCTCTTCTCCCGCGTCATGGAGAGCGGCGCCGAGGTGATCGCCTTCGAGCTGATGGAGCGCTTCTGCCTGGAGCTCTGCGCCCGTTACGGCGTGGGCATGCGGCTGCCGCTGCCCGTCGAGCACCCCTGGTACGTGATGGTGGAGCTCGCCGCCGCCCACCCTGCCGTGCCGCTGCGCACCATGCTGGAGGAGACGCTGGCCGAGGCGATGGAGGCGGGCGAGGTGCTGGATGCCGTGCTCGCCGAGAGCGACGCGCAGCGCATGGCGTTCTGGCGCATCCGCGAGGACTTCCCGGAATGCTCCCGCGCCGCCGGCCCCGCCATCGGCACGGACACTGCCGTCCCGGTCAGCGCCGTGCCGGAATTCCTGGCCCGCACGCAGGCGGCGCTTCTGGCGCGCTGGCCGGAGGGGCGCATCATCGCAATCGGCCATGCGGGGGATGGCAACATCCATCTCAGCCTGCTGGCGCCGGAGGGGATGTCGCACGCGGAGTGGGTGGCGCGCGCCGCGCCGGCCGACATGGTGGTGAACGAGATCGCGGTGGCGCTCGGCGGCAGCTTCTCGGCGGAGCACGGCATCGGCACCGGCAAGCTGCACGCCATGGCGGCGCTGAAGGACCCGCTGGCGGTGGAGGTGATGCGGAGCGTCAAGCACGCGCTCGATCCGCGGGGCATGATGAACCCGGGCAAAGTGCTGCCAGGGAACTGATCGGAGGATTCATGCCGGAAGCCGTCAGCCTCGCCGCCAGACTCGCGCTGTTCGACGAGCACTGGTCGCCCAGGATCGTCGCTGAGTTCAACGGCCACGACGTGATGGTCGTGAAGGCAGAGGGCGCCTTCGTCTGGCATGCGCACCCGGAAACGGACGACTTCTTCCTCGTCCTCAAGGGGCGGCTCTCGATCGAGTTGCGCGAGGGCAAGGTGCGGCTCGGCCCGGGCGATCTCTACGTCGTGCCGAGGGGTGTCGAGCACCGGCCGGTGGCGGAGGGGGAGGTGCACCTCCTGCTCATCGAGCCCCGCGGCACGCCGAATACCGGCGACGCCCGGACCGCCGCGGCGAAGACGGCGATCTGATCCGCCCAGGGGCCTGCCGGGGGCCGTCGCGCCGCCTCGCCAAGGAGCGCGGGGGCAGGCAACGGGCTCGTGCCGGACGCCCAAGGCAGTGTCCACGCACCGGGCATGCGCCCCGTGACCTCCGGGCGCCCGAAGCCCGGCGGCAGCTACAACCCGTACATTATCTGCCGCGAATTCCGCCGCCGCAGATTGCGCAGCCGCGCCAGCGCCCAGAGCGGGAAGATCCGCGCATAGCCATGGTACCGAAGGTAGAACACGCGCGGGAACCCGGTCCCCGTGTAGTCCGCCTCGCGCCAGCCGCCCTCCGGCGCCTGGTGCGCCAGCAGCCAGGCGGCGCCGCGCGCCACCGCCGGGTCGTCCACGCAGCCCGCCGCCATCAGCGCCAGCAGCGCCCAGGCGGTCTGGCTCGCCGAGCTCGGCCCCATGGCGCGATCCGCATCGGCACGGGTGCCGCCGCGGCGGGGATAGGTGTTGCCGTCCTCGCCCCAGCCGCCATCGGCGTTCTGCACGGATTTCAGCCAGGCCACTGCCCGTTGCATCGCCGGGTGGCTGGGCGGCAGCCCGGCGGCATTCAGCGCCGTCAGCGCGGACCAGGTGCCGTAGACGTAGTTCACGCCCCAGCGCCCGTACCAGGACCCGTCCGGCTCCTGCTCCGCCAGCAGCCAGCCCGTCGCCTCGCGCATCACCGCGCTCTCCGGCGGGTGGCCGAGCTGCGCCAGCATCGCCAGGCACCGGCCGGAGACGTCGGCGGTCGGCGGATCCAGCAGCGCGCCATGGTCGGCGAAGGGGATGGAGTTCAGGTGGTGCCAGGTGTTGTCCGCATCGAAGGCGCCCCAGCCGCCGCCCTTGGACTGCATGCCGACGACCCACTCCGTCGCGCTGGCGATCGCCGCATCCCAGGACGGCTCCGCCAGGCCGCACTGCCGCCGCGCGCGGTCCAGGCCGAGCACCACCGCGGCCGTGTCGTCCACATCGGGGTAATAGGCATTGGCGTACTGGAAGGCCCAGCCGCCCGGCCGCACGCCGGGCCGGGCATCCGCCCAGTCGCCGGCGAGTTCCGTCACCTGGTGCGGCAACAGCCAGTTGAGCGCGCGGCAGGCCGCCGCCTCCGCCGCCGGCCCGCCAGCCTCCAGCAACGCATGGGCGGCGAGCGCGGTGTCCCAGACGGGGGAGAGGCAGGGCTGCACATAGCTCTCGCCCGGCTCGCCGGGCGCGGCGGGGCGGTCGCAGACCAGCTTCTCGATCGCGCTCCACGCGGTGACGACGCGCGGATCCTCCGCCGGCACGCCGAGGCAGTGATACATCAGCACCGCATTCGCCATGGCCGGGTAGATGCCGCCCAGCCCGTCCTCGCCGTTCAGCCGCTCCGTGACGAAGCGCTCGGCGGCGGCCTCCGCCCGACGGCGGGTGGCCGGCGGGAACAGGCCATGGCAGCGCTGCAGCACGCGGTCCACCGCGGCGAACAGGCTGCGCCAGGGCTCGGCGGCATGCGCGCCGCCCGGCCAGCAGCGGACCTGGGCGGGCGGCGTGCGGAACAGCTCGGCGACGCCTGCTCCCACCGGGGCGAGCGGCTGCGGCCGGCGCGCCATCACCACGGTCAGCGGCACCAGCACGGTGCGCGCCCAGTAGGCGATCTTCGAGAGGTGGAAGGGAAACCATCGCGGCAGCAGCATGATCTCCGGCGGCATCACCGGGATCGCGCTCCACGGCACCTCCCCGAACAGGGCGAGGGCGGCGCGGGTGAAGACGTTGCAGCGCTCCGCCCCGCCCGCCGCGAGGATGCCGGCGCGGGCACGCGCCATGTGCGGCGCCGCCGGGTCGTCGCCGATCAGCTTCAGCGCGAAATAGGCCTTCACGCTGCAGGAGATGTCGAGCGGCCCGCCATGAAAGAGCGGCCAGCCGCCGCCGGCCGTCGCCGCCTCCGCCGCCTGGATGCGCCGCAGATAGCGGGCGATGCGCGCCTCCCGCTCCGGCTCCCGCAGGCCGAAGAAGCGCTTCAACATCACATACTCGGCGGGAATGGTGGCGTCCGCCTCAAGTTCGAAAACGAAATGACCATCGGGGCGCTGCTGCTGCAGCAAGTGGCCCGCCGCGCGCTCCACGGCACCGTCGAGCGGCAGGCGGGAGTGCGGCTCTTCCACGGCCAACAGCCCGGCCGTGGCGAGATCCTGCAGCATGGACACGATAATTATCTTCTCCTTCGACCCCGCCCGACACGGGGACCCCGCACAGCGGACATGCACTCAGTGTTCCGCATAGTTCGGGATATGGGGGTTTGCGAAGGCCGGTGTTACTGTGTGGCCACAGATTAATGCCGCACTGTGCTCTCATCGGCACGCGGGCCGGCCTCGCCCTTCCACATTCCGCCCCGGCCGCGCCACTCCGCCCAGGCCGAGTCGAGGGTGAACAGCATGTACGCGGCCGCAATTCCCGGCAGGGCGAGACCGCGCAGAGCTGTCAGCTCGTACAGATGCAGGGTGGGTGCGAAGGCGATGACCATCGCCGCCCAGCCGGCGAGGCCGAGCCCGCGCGCCGTGCCCTCGCCGAACAGGGCGAGGAGCGGCGGCACCCAGAAGACCAGTGCCAGCGCGGCCAGCATGCCGACCAGGCGCAGCGGGTCGTAGCGCAGCTGCGCGAAGGCGGTGCGCGCCACCATCCGCCGGATCGCCCCCGCGCCGTCATAGGCGCGCAGGCTTTCGACGCGCCGCGTCAGGCCGATCCAGATCGGCCCTTCCCGCTTCATCAGCCGGGCCAGCGCGCAATCGTCGATGATCTCGCCGCGTATCGGCGCGAGCCCGCCGGCCGCGTCGAAGGCGCGGCATTCGAGCAGCACGCAGCCGCCGGCGGCGGCGGCGGTGCGCGCCGCGGGGTCGCGCGCCCAGCGGAAGGGGTAGAGCATCTGGAAGAAGAAGATGAAGGCCGGCACCAGCCAGCACTCCGCCGCGCTCTCGCAGCGCAGCCGCGCCATCAGGGAGACCAGGACGCGCCGCCCGGCAAGCGCGCGCGCCACCAGCAGCCGCAGCGAGGCCGGGGCGTGGCGGATATCGGCATCGGTGAAGAGCAGGAAGTCCGGCGCCCCCGGCAGCCCGGCAAGCCCCTGCTGGAGCGCCCAGAGCTTGCCCGTCCAGCCGGCCGGGCGCGGCCCGCCGGTGACGAGGCGAAAGCGCGCATCGCCGGCGGCAGCCTCCCGCGCCGCCGCGCCGGTGCCGTCGGCGGAGCGGTCGTCCACCACCGTCAGCGTGAGGGGGCCGGGATAGTCCTGGCCGAGCAGGCTCGCGACCGTCGCGCCGATCGTCGCCACCTCGTCCCGCGCCGGCACCAGGATGGCGACGGCGGGCCAGCGCGCCGGCTCGGGCAGCGCGGCGGCGTCGCCGTCATCGTCGCGGGCGCGCCAGAACATGCCCCGGCCGAACAGCAGCACGGCCCAGGCGAGCAGGGCCGCGAGGCCCAGGGCGAAACCGATGCTCATGCCGGCAGCATACCGGCCTTGCGGAACCAGGCGATGGCGTCCTCCACCCCCTGCTGCCAGGGCCGCGCGGCGTGGCCCAGCTCCCGCTCCGCCTTGGCGCTGGAGAAGTACATGTGCTGGCCCGCCATGCGCAGCCCGTCCAGCGTCAGCATCGGCTCCCGACCGGTCACCCGGGCCCAGGCCTCGGTGGCGAGGGCGAGCGGCCAGAGCGGCGCGATCGGCAGCCGCACCGGCCGGCGGCGGTTGCAGAGCGCGGCGACATGGCCGAGCAGCGCGGCGAGCGGCACGTCCTGCCCGGCCAGGATGTAGCGCTCGCCGACCCGCCCGCGGGTCAGCGCGGCGACGCACCCGGCCGCGCAGTCATCCACATGGATGATGTTCAGACCGGTCTCGACATAGGCCGGGATCCGCCCGAGCGCGGCTTCCAGCACGATGCGCCCGGTCGGCGTCGGCCGGCGGTCGCGCGGCCCGACCGGGGTGGAGGGGTTCACGATGACGACCGGCAGCCCCGCCGCGGCGGAGCGCTCGACCAGCCGCTCCGCTTCCGTCTTGCTGCGCTTGTAGGGGCCGATCGCCTGCTCGGGGGTGGCGGCGTCGGCCTCGGTCGCCGGCGTGCCGTCGGGGCGCGGCTTCAGGGTGGCAACCGAGGAGACGTGCACCACGCGGCGGAGCCCGGCCGCGCGGGCGGCGCGCATCACCGCCTCGGTCCCCCCGACATTGACCGCCCGCATGCGCTCCGGGTCGGGCACCCAGATGCGGTAGTCGGCGGCGCAGTGGATCGCCGCCTCGGCCCCGCGCACGGCCTCGGCGATGGCGGCGGGATCCTCGAGCCCGCCCGGGATGCAGGTGACCTCCAGGCCCTCCAGCAGGGTGCGGGGCGTCGCCGGCCGCACCAGGGCGCGCACCGCATGGCCCTCCGCGCGGAGGGCCCGGGCGATGGCGGAGCCGAGGAAGCCGGTGGCGCCGGTCAGCATGACGGTCATCGGGGCGGGCATGGCGCGGCCTTGTGGCGGGAACGGGCGGCAGAATCCAGCCGGCGTGATCCACCCTCCCCCGTGCCGGCGCCGTCGCCCCGTGGTAATCCGCCCGCCATGCCCATGCTCCGCCGTCCCCTCCTGCTGGCCCTGCTCGCCGCCCCCTTCGCCCCCGCCCAGGCGCAGGAATCGCCATCGCAGGCGATCGAGCGGCTGGACGCCGCGCTGCTTGATGTCATGCGCAACGCCAAGACGCTCGGCGTGCGTGGGCGTTACGCGCGGCTGCGGCCGGTGATGGAGCAGGTCTTCAACCTGCCGGTCATGGCGCGCATCGCGGTCGGTCCGCCCTGGACGCAGATGACGCCGGAACAGCAGCAGGCGGTGCAGCAGGCCTTCGCCGAATGGTCCATCGCAACCTACGCCGCCCGCTTCGACGGCTATTCGGGCGAGAGCTTCCAGGTGCTGGGCGAGAACCGGCTTGCGAATGGCGACGTGCTGGTGCGGACGCAACTGAACCGGCCGAATGACAGCCCGGTGCAGCTGAACTATCTGATGCGGCAATTCGACGGGTCCTGGAGGATCGTGGACGTCTACCTGACGGGGACGATCAGCGAGCTGGCGAGCCGGCGGAGCGAGTTCAGCGCGATTCTGCGGGAGGGCGGCCCGGACCGGCTGGTGCAGGAGCTGCGGCAGCGGACGCAGAAGCTGCTGGCGGGGTAGCCTGGCGGCGTTTGGGGGCGGTTGAGATGTCAATCTCAACTGCGCCTGGTGTCAGGCCATGAAGTGATGCGAAGCGAAGACCAGATTGTCGAAGGCCAGCTGCGCGCCGACGCCATCCAGCCCGGCATCCGTGCCGCCGGCCGAGGTGATGGTCACCATGTCCACATGCCGGAAGGCGCGGCCGAAATCCTCCGCCGTCGCCGCGGGATCGAGGGTGAGGTGCACCTCCCCCACCACCACGCCGCCGCGATAGCCGGTGATCGCCACCTGCAGCCCGTCATTCCAGGCCGCGGCGAAGCTGCCGCCCTTGAAGGTGAAGGCGCCGTCGGCGATCGAGATGGTCAGCGGGTTGGCGAAGCCGTTCGTGCCCGCCCCCGCGCTCCCCGTCGCATTCGGTCAGGGCAGTGAAGCCCGAATGCGCGTATTCGCCATGGTCCACCACGACCAGGTTGTCCCAGGCGAGCCCGCCATAGCCACCGATGCCGCTGGCCTCGCCGCCCGGCGGCGCCAGGCCCTCGAAGCTCAGCTTCTCTCGCGCCATACCTACCGCACCCGCCGCGCCGGCGGGGGCCGGGGCGCCTCGAAGCCGAAGAAGCCGAAAGTCTCCTTCATGTGCGGCGGCAGCGGCGCCGCCACCTCCAGCCAGCCGCCCTCCGGATGCGGCAGGCGCAGCGCGCGGGCGTGCAGGTGCAGCGCGCCCGGCAGCTCCTCGAGATGCGCCGCCTGGCCGCCATACTTGCCGTCGCCGAGGATGGGGCAGCCCAGCGCCTCTGCGCAGTGCACGCGGAGCTGGTGCGTGCGGCCGGTCAGCGGCTTCAGCTCCACCCAGGCGGCCCGGCGCTTGGCGGCGTCCAGCGTGCGGAAATCGGTGATGGCGCGCGTGCCCTCCTTCGGGTCGTCCACCGCCTGGGTGCGCTCCCCGCGCGGGCCGGCCTGCCGGGCCAGCGCAAGGTCGATGCGCCCCTCGCGCGGCGTGGGCTCGCCCACCAGCACGGCCCAGTAGGTCTTCTCCACGTCGCGCCCGCGGAAGGCGCGCGCCAGCGCGGCGGCACCGGCGGCACTGCGTGCCAGCACGAGCACGCCGGAGGTGTCGCGATCCAGGCGGTGCACCAGGCGCGGCGGCTCCTCGGCCTCGAAGCGCAGCGCGTCCAGCATGGCATCCAGATTGCGCGCGATGCCTGGGCCACCCTGCACCGGCAGGCCATGCGGCTTGTCGAGCACGATGACGCTCGCGTCCTGGTAGAGCACGCGCTCCTGCAGCGCGCGCGCCTCGCGCTCCGGCACCTTGGGCCGGGCGGGCCGAGCCGGCGCCGGGCCCTCCGGCATCGGCGGGATGCGAAGCGCGGCCCCGGCGGCGAGCCGCGTTCCCGCCTCTGCCCGCGCGCCGTCCACACGGACCTGGCCGGTGCGCAGCAGCTTCTGCAGCGCGCCTTGGGTCAACTGCGGGTAGTGGCGGCGGAACCAGCGGTCGAGACGGATCTCCGCTTCCTCCGCCGCCACGGTGACGTGGCGGATTGTCATGGCACCCGGCTCATAGCGCAGCGGGGCCGCCGCGGCTGCCCAGGTTTCGCCACACGAATCGAAAAGCCGTGAGCGGCCCCGAACCGATCCTCGGCCCGCGCGTCTGTTCGCCCCATGAGACAGACAGCGTGGGAGAGTACCATGCGCGTGACGCCAATGGGTGCGGCCGGCGCCCTGCTCCTCCTCCTCGCCGCCCCGGTCGGGGCGGAACAGCAGCCGCCCGGCGTCGGGCAGACCCAGCGCGGCCAGGCCTCCTATTACGGGCCGCGCTTCAGCGGCCGCACCATGGCAAACGGCAAGCCGATGAACCCGCAGGCCAACATCGCGGCGCACCGCACCCTGCCGCTCGGCACCACGGCGCGGGTGACGAACCTGCAGAACGGCAGGAGCACGGTGGTGCGGGTCGAGGATCGCGGCCCCTATGCGCGTGGCCGGGTCATCGACGTGACGCCGCAGGTCGCCGAGCAGCTCGACATGAAGCATGGGGGCACGGCGCCGGTCGCGGTGACGCCGCTGCACCAGCCGGAGCGTGATGGCGGGGCGGAGGAGGCGCGGCGCTAGAGCAGGGGGCCCGCCCCTCGCCATGGGGCGCGCGCCTCAGCCCTTCTCCCGGCGCAGCGCCGCGAAGCGCGCCAGCCGCTCGGCGATCGCCGCCTCCCCGCCGCGTCCCGTCGGGCGGTAGAATCGCCGCCGCATCATGCCCGGCGGGAAATAGTCCTGGCCGGAGAAGCCCTCCGCCTCGTCATGGTCGTAGGCGTAGTCGCGACCGTAGCCGATCTCCTTCATCAGCTTCGTCGGCGCGTTCAGGATGTGTGCGGGCGGCATCAGGCTGCCGGTCTCGCGCGCCGCCGCCATCGCCTCGCCGTAGGCCAGGTAGAGCGCGTTGCTGCGCGGCGCGGTCGCCAGGTGGACCACGACCTGCGCGAGGGCGAGCTCGCCCTCCGGCGAGCCGAGACGCTCATAGGCCTCCCACCCCGCCAGCGCCACGGGCAGGGCCTGCGGGTCCGCCATCCCGACATCCTCAGCCGCGAAGCGCGTCAGGCGGCGCGCGATGTAGCTTGGGTCCTCGCCGCCCTGCAGCATGCGCGCGAACCAGTAGAGCGCCGCATCCGGGTCGCTGCCGCGCAGTGATTTGTGCAGCGCCGAGATCAGATTGAAGTGCTCCTCCCGGTCCTTGTCGTAGAGCGCGGCGCGACGCGCGAGCAGCGCGGCAAGCGCAGCGGGGTCGAGCGGCGGCGTCTCCGCCGGCAGGGCGAGCAGCTGCTCCGCCATGTTGAGCAGGTAGCGGCCATCGCCATCCGCCATGGCGCGGAGCGCCGCGCGCGCGGCCTCGTCCGCCGGCAGGGTGCGGCCGGCGGCTTCCTCGGCGCGCGCCAGCAGCACCTCCAGCGCCGCATCGTCCAGCCGCCGCAGCACCAGCACCTGGCACCGTGAGAGCAGCGCGCCGTTCAGCTCGAAGCTCGGATTCTCCGTCGTCGCGCCGACCAGGATGATGGTGCCGTCCTCCACCACCGGCAGGAAGCCGTCCTGCTGGGCGCGGTTGAAGCGGTGGATCTCGTCCACCAGCAGCAGCGTCCCCTGCCCCGCTGCGCGGCGCCGCCGCGCCTCGTCGAAGGTCCGCTTCAGCTCGGCCACGCCCGAGAAGACGGCGGAGAGGGGGACGAAGGCGAGGCCGGCGCGCGCCGCGAGAAGCCGCGCGATCGTCGTCTTCCCAACCCCCGGTGGCCCCCAGAGGATGAGCGAGGCGAGGCTGCCGCGCTCCAGCATGCGGGTGATCGCGCCCTCCGGCCCCAGCAACTGCGGCTGGCCCACCACTTCCTCGAGTCGGGTCGGGCGCAGCCGGTCGGCGAGCGGCCGCGCGCCCTCCGGCACGGCGGCAGCGGGGGGCGGGCCGAACAGGTCGTCCACGGGCGGCGGTCGGGCGGGCATGGCGCATCCTAGCGCCCGCCCCGCCGGAATCCGCCCGATGCGGCACAGGGCGCGGTCAAGGCCGGCGCGGCACGCCAAGAGCGGGGCCAAATAGCTCCTGAGGGCCAGCAAGGCGACAACGCATCAACGCTGGATTGTGGATTTCGGCTTGGCGGCGAAATGGGCGCTGAGCATTGCGATCGTCGGTTTAGTAATCGTCGTGAACCGCCTGGTTGCCGCCTGTGTCCAGTACCACAACTGATGGCTTCAATTGCAGCACGACGACAAAATCATACAACAGCGCCAGTCGCTGATCTCGTTCCGGCGCGATATTGTGCGGGCGGCGGATTTCGAAGAACAGAAACGCCAAGCACTGAACGTGCAATGTGGAGGAACTTATGCCGGAAGTTTGGCACGGCTTTTTCTACCTGACGGCAAGAACACTTCATCGCTCGGCGATCTGCCCCGCCTGACCGTGACAGCGCAGAGCATCGCCGGTGCCGCCCCGCGGCAGCCGGCCCCCCCCAACTCGGCGCTGCACGCCGCCATCCTCCCCCTCCTGCCGCGGCTGCGGGCGCAGGCGCGCGCCCTGGCGCGCAACCGCGCGGATGCGGACGACCTTGTGCAGGACGCCGTGCTGCGCGCCCTGGCCGCCCCCGCCGGCCCGGCGCCCATCACCGCCCATGCCGGCTGGATGTACCGCATCCTGCGCAACTGCTTCCTGAGCGAGCTGCGCCGCCGCCGCCGCGCAGCGGAGTTCGCAGCGCTCTGGGCCGACACCACAGAGCCCGCCGGCTCGCCCTTCGAGCAGCGCGCGGCGCTCGACGACCTGCACGTCGCGCTCGCCAGCCTCGCCGAGCCGCAGCGCCAGGCGCTGTATCTGGTGGTGCTGGAGGGGTTGAGCTACGAGGCCGCGGCACGGGCGACCGGTGCCGCCACCGGGACCACGGCGGCGCGGGTGTTCCGCGCGCGCCGTGCCCTGCAGCAGCGGCTGCAGCTGCCGGAAAAGGTCTGAGCCGGGGCGCGGCCGCCCCGGCTCAGCCGCTGCCCAGCCGCAGGATCTCGTCCGCGCCGGTCATCATCTCCGGCCGGTGCGCGACGCTGATCCGCGTCATGTTCAGCCGGCGCAGCCGCTCGTTGATCCGCCGCTCCGTCTCCACGTCGAGATGCGCCGTGCCCTCGTCCAGGAACAGGATCTTCGGCGTCTTGTAGAGCGCGCGGGCGAGCAGCACGCGCTGCTTCTGCCCACCGGAGAGCGAGCTGCCCATGTCGCCGATCAGGCTGTTGTAGCCCATCGGCATGGCCAGGATCTCGTCGTGCACCCCGGCCATCTGGGCGCAGAGCGCCATGCGGTCGGCATCCAGGTGCGGGTCGAAGAAGGTGATGTTGTCGGCGATCGAGCCCGAGAGCAGCTGGTCGTCCTGCATCACCGCCGCCACCTGCTCCCGATAGGCGCGGGGGCCGATGGCGCGCAACGGGATGCCGTCGATCAGCACCTCGCCGCTGGTCGGTTCCAGCAGGCCGAGCATGACCTTGAGCAGCGTCGTCTTGCCGCCACCCGAGGGGCCCATGATGGTGACGAAGCGCCCTGCCTCCACCACCAGGTTCACCTTGTCGAGCACGTAGCGCTCGGTCTCGGCGTAGCGGAAGCAGACGTCGCGCAGTTCGATCCGCCCCTCGATTGGCGCGACGCCGAGGGTGGGGCGGTCCTGTCCCGGCTCCGGTTGGGTGAGGGCGATATCCGAGAGCCGCTCCAGGTGCAGCTCGAGGATGCGGAAGGTGAGCAGCTTCTCGATCAGCAGCGCGACCTTCTGCGTGAAATGCTGCTTGTAGCTGATGAAGGCGAACACCATCCCGACGGTCATCGCCCCGTCGATCGCAAGCTGCGCGGCGAGGTAGATGGTGACGATGTTCTCCGCGCCGAAGATCAGGTCGTTCGCCGTCTTGAAGCCGACCTTGAGGTGGCCGAGCCGGATGTTGGAGTGCACCACCTCGGCGTAGCGGTTCAGCCACTGGCTCTCGCGGTCGGCCTCGCGGTTGAACAGCTTCACCGCCTGGATGGCGCGCGCCGTCTCAATGAAAATCGAGTGCTCCTTCGCCTCCGCCTCGATCACCGCGCGGCTGCGCTCCCGGAACCCTACGTAGAGGCCAAGGCGGAGTGCCGCGTAGAGCAGTGCGGCGCCGAGGACGATGAGGGCGAGCCGCCAGGAATAGATGAAGATCATCATCAGCGTCGCCGCCGCCATGAAGCCATCGATGACCGAGATGATCAGGTCCTCGGCCAGCGCCGCCTGGATCGGCTGGATGGAGCCGAAGCGCGACAGCAGGTCGCCGATATGCCGCTTCTCGAAGTAGGCGAGCGGCAGCCGCACCAGGTGGTGGAACAGCCGCGCCCCCATGCGGAAGTGCAGCGCATTCTGCAGCACCAGGACGATCACGCCGCGCAGCGTGGTCGCCGCCACCGAGATGACGGCGAGGATGCCGAATCCAACCGCCAGCACCGGCAGCAGCGAGACATCGCCGCGCGCCACCACCTCGTCCATCGTCAGCTGCATGTAGAAGGGCGCGCCGATCACCAGCAGCTCGAGCACGATGGAGAGGGCGAAGACCTGCAGCAGCGGGCCCGCGAGCTCCGGCATCTGGCCCCAGAAGGCCGAGATCGGCAGGCGCACGCGCTCCTCGCGCCGGACGAAGCCTTCCGCTGGCTGCAGCTCCAGCGCGATGCCGGTCAGGTGCTTGGAGGCCTCGGCGAGCGTGTAGCTGCGCGCGCCGAAGGCCGGGTCGTGCACGACGATCCCGCGCGGGGAGACCGATTTCAGCACGACGAAGTGGTTCATGTCCCAGTGCACGATCGCCGGCAGGCGAAGCTGGCGGAGGTGCCCCATCTCATAGCGGAGCGGCCGGCAGGAAAGCTGCATCTGCTCGGCCACCGCCATCAGCCCGCGGAGCGTCGCCCCCTTCAGCGAGACCGGGTGCTGCCGCCGGAGCGCCGCTACATCCGTGCGGTAGCCGTGATAGAAGGCCACCATGGCGAGGCAGGCGAGGCCGCATTCGGTTGCCTCGGTCTGCACGAAGACCGGCAGCCGCCCGCGCCCCATGAAGTCCAGCGGGTGGCCGATCATCCGCTCAGCCTCGTGCTCAGTAGCGGGTTGAGGATCCAGTCCACCAGCGACCGCCGGTCGAGGATGACATCCGCGTTCAGCAGCATATCGGGCTGCAGGGGCATGCGCTTGCCGTAGGCGTCAATGTCCGGTCGGTCCAGCGCGACGACCGCCCGGTAGGCGGCTTCCTTCAGCTTGATCGGCCCGCCGGCCAGGTCGTCGCCCGTCACCATGCTCTCCGAGACGGCGGCGATGTGGCCGCGATAGCTGCCGAAATGCTGATACGGGAAGGCGTCGTAGCGGATCCGCACGTCCTGGCCGACGTGGATGAAGCCGATGGCGCGCGCCGGGATGTACAGTTCCGCGGTCAGCGGGCTGTCCTTCGGCACGATCATCAGCTGCATCTTCTGCGGGTTGGCCGGCTGCCCGACCGAGGCCTGCAGCGTCGCGATCCGGCCGGCGACCGGCGCGCGGATGACGTAGGCGCGGCGGCCGTTCACCTCGGTGATGCGCTGCTCGGTCGCGGAGAGCTCGTTGCGCAGCGGCTGGGTCTTCTCGGCCATCGTCGTCGGCAGCTGCTGCAGCTGGTAGCGCGCCTCGGTCAGCCTTCCCTGCCGCTCGATCATCTGCTGCGCGAGCTCGCTGTAGCCCTGCTGCGCCGCCAGCAGGCTCTCTTCGCGCCGGCGCTGCTCGAGCTCCGACATGAAGCCCTTCTGGCCAAGCTGCAGGGCGGTGGCGAGTAGCCGCTTCAGCACCTCCACGCGCTGCGTCTGGATGGTCATCCGCGCCTGCATGTGCTGCAGCTCGGTCTCGAGGCCGTGAATCTGCGAGGTGAGCCGCTCACGCTCGGAGATGGTGCGCTGCTCCTCCGCCACGATCTGACGGGAGAGCGAATCGCGCTGCAGGACGAGGGTCGCGAGGATGGTCGTGTTGACGTCCTGGCCATCGGCCGAGATCTGGCCGGTGTTCACGCTGAGCAGCGGCTGCCCCGCCTCCACCAGCTGCCCCTGCTGGACGAAAACGGCGCTGACGGTGCCGGCCTGCGGCGGGACGATGCGCGCCGTGCCGGCGGCCGGCGTCAGGAAGCCCGGCACGCGTTCCTTGCGCGCGTATTGAGCGAAGGCAAGGAAGACGACGATGGCGAGCGCGGCGCAGAGGGTCATCCAGAAGTGCAGCACCCCCGGCATGGCACGCAACGGCACCACGCGGCCCCATTGCCGCTCCTCCTCCAGGAAGGCGATCACCTCCTGCCGGAACAGCGGCGGGCGCTGTGCAACTTCCTTGGCCATGACGTCTCCGCGGATACGAAAGCCCCTCCCGGCCTGAGGCCGGGAGGGACCCGGCCAGCCCTGTCAGGCCGGCCCCGTCGCTATCAGAGGTCGATGTCGACGTTGCCGTTGATGGCCACGATGGCGGCGACGCTGTGCCGCCGCGCCCTGAGGTCGTTGTCATTGACGTTCTGACGGCGCACGCCGCCCGCCACCGCCTCGATCTCGGCGTCGGTCAGGACCACGGGGGTCTCCATGCGGATCTCTTCCATAACTCACTCCCAAAGTTGTGTTCGACGTCGGTCTCCGCGATGCACGGACGCCCCGCGGCCGACGTCGTTGAGACCACCGGCCACGGCACTCTTTTTCGCGAACGGTCACTTGGCCGCGTAAGAAAAAGTTGAGTGGCCGCAAGTCCTCATGAGTTGACACATCAAAATTGATAGCTTTCCACGGCCATGGCCGGCGCGCCGCGGCCGGGTCCGGCACCGAGCGGCTCAGCCGATTGGCTGCAGGTCGCCGCTCGAGGCGTCGTACTGCCCGAGGAGGTCGCCGCCGAGGCTGTAGTTCACGATTAGCACGGTGCTGTGATTCGCCGACAGGACCTCGTTGTGCGCGAAGACGAAGTTCTCGTCCATCGCCACGATGTCGATGGTGCCGTGGTTCGCGGTGATGCTGTTGCCGCGCATGATCACGTTCTCGGCCCCGATCGTCATGTCGAGGTCGCCGTGCTTCACCACGATTTCGCTGTGGCGAAGGATGAAGGTATCGGCCAGCGCTCCGAGGTCGAAGTCGCTGCCGTCGCGCACGACGATCTTGCACTGGCGCAGCACGATGTCGTCTCCGCGAAGCTGCAGGTCCACCTCGGCGCCGTCGCGCGTGACGAAGTGGTCGCCGTTGAAGATGATCTTTTCCATCGCCTTGTCTCCTGCCGGGTGCCAAGCGGGTTGCGGGCACCGCAATCCGCTTCTACCGGCAGTCCCGTCGCTGCTTCGATCACGTAATCGTCCATAAAGCCAATGTTAGGCGCACTGTGCGGAGCGGCGCGCGCAATTGCGGAGCGATCCTCCATGGCTGATCAACCTGTGGCCCTCATCACCGGCGGTGCGCAGGGCATCGGCCGCGCCACGGCCGCGCGCCTCTACCGCGAAGGCTGGCGCGCCGTCATCGCCGACCGCGTGGATAACGTTCCGGACCACCCCGCCCGCTGCGTGCATGCCGATGTCGCGGACGAAGCCGCAGTTGCGGCGCTGCTCGCCTCCATCGCGCAGAAGGAGGGGCGCCTCGACGCGCTGGTCAGCAATGCCGGTACCATGCTGCGCAAGCCGCTCCTCGATCTCACGATTGCGGAATGGAACTATGTCGTCGCAACGAACCTGACGGCAGCCTTTCTCCTGGCGCGCGCGGCCATGCCGCTGCTGCACGCGGCGCGCGGGTCGATCGTGACCGTTGCGTCCACGCGCGCCCGGCAATCGGAACCGGATACCGAAAGCTACGCGGCCTCGAAGGGCGGGCTGGTGGCGCTGACCCATGCGCTCGCCGTCAGCCTCGGCCCGGAGATCCGCGTGAACTGCGTCAGCCCCGGCTGGATCGCGACGAAGGGGGAGGCGCTGCGGCCGATGGACCACGCACAGCACCCGGCGGGCCGCGTCGGCACGCCGGAGGATGTCGCCGCGCTGATCGCTTGGCTGGTCGGGCCGGAGGCGGGCTTCGTCACCGGGGCCGAATTCGTCATCGATGGCGGCATGACGCGGAAGATGATCTATGCGGAATAGCGCGCCCGGGCGAGCATGGCGGCGGGAGGGACCGCCATGCTCGACAACCCGCCGCTGCTGACCATCCATCGCGGCCATCGCCGGCCGGATCCGGCGCTCGTCGCGCGCTTCCGGGGCGCGCAGACCTCGCACCTGGTGGATGCGATGGACGGGCGCGGCGCCATGGCATGGCAGATCAAGCCGCTCGACCCGGCGCGCGCCATCTTCGCCGGCCCGGCGCTGACCGCCTTCGCCTATCCGGCCGACGTAGTCGGCCTGTTCGGCGCGCTGGCCGAGGCGGCGCCGGGCGACGTCATCGTCGTCGCCAATGATGGCTACCTGGGCACCGCGGTCGCCGGCGACCTCGTCATCGGCATGATGCGCAACAAGGGTGTGGCGGGCTTCGTGACGGAGGGGCTGACGCGCGACCGCGCCGGCATCGTGGCGACCGGCCTGCCGGTGTTCTGCGCCGGGGTCGTTCCGACCTCGCCGGCGACGAACGGGCCTGGCGTGGTGGGCGCGCCCATCCTCTGCGCCGGCGTCGCGGTGCGCTCCGGGGACATCGTGGTGGGCGATGCGGACGGCGTGGTGGTGGTGCCGCAGGAGCGGGCGGAGGCGGTGCTCGAGCGGCTGGAGGCGGTGCGGGCGGCGGAAGCGCAGGCGGTCAAGGCGGTGGAGGGCGGCGCGACGGAGAGCGCCAAGCTGCGGGCGATCCTGGCGGGCGCGGTGATCGTCGAGGCGTGAGAGTCAGCTGGCCAATGGCGCCAACCCAACCCGGTTTCTCAGTTCGGCTGAAAATGCGCCCTATCTTCGTCCCGGCCAAAGTCGAGCTGGCCGCGCGCAGCCGCGGTCAAGCGGGCTACTCCCGCCGTAGCACGAACAGCGCGCCCTCCGCCGGCGCCCCACGCTCCAGCCGCAGCGTCGCCTGTCGCTCCGCCGCCACCTGCAGCCCCGCGCCCGGCGCCAGCGCCGCGACATGCGCCGGGTCGTGGCGGTAGCGCAGCCCCTCGCCCAGCGCGTAGGGCACGCCCTGACCCGCCTCCACGGAGAAGGCCGCCACACCGCCTGGCGTCAGCGCGCCTGCGATCGCCGCCAGGGCGGGGCCGAGATCACCCAGGTAGTTCAGCACGTCCGCCGCCGCGATCAGCCCGAAAGCGCCGTGCCGCGCCGGCAGCCACGCCAGCAGATCGGCCTCGTGCAGCGTGGCGTAGCAGCCGCGCTTCGCTGCCTCCGCCAGCATGCGCGGCGAGAGGTCGAGCCCTTCCAGGCGCCGCGCGAAGGGCGCGAGCGCCTCCCCCGAAAGCCCGGTGCCGCAGCCCAGGTCGAGTACCGCGAGCGCGCGCCGCGGCGCCACCCCGGCTTCCTCGAGCAGCGCCGCCAGCAGCGCCGGCGTGCGGTACCCCAGCGCGCCGGAGAGCTCCGCCTCGAAGCGCGGCGCGAAGCCGTCGAACAGCGCGCGGACATAGGCGGCCGGCGCGCGGTCCGGCACCGGCGCGGCACCGAGTGCGGCGAGCAG
>DASQVL010000351.1:0-7737 GCA_035640795.1 Crenalkalicoccus sp.
CCGATGCACCAGGCCGAGCCGCAGGATATCCGCTCCGCCATAATGCCGTCCGAGCAGCACCATCTCCCGCGCGGCAGCCTCGCCCACCACATCGAGCAGCTTGACGATGTCCTCCGCCCGGTAGGGCAGGCCGAGCTTCACGGCCGGCACCCCCATGCTCGCCTCCGCGCTGCAGAGCCGGAGATCGCAGAGCAGCGCGATCTCCAGCCCCGCGCCGAGGCAATGGCCGTGGATCGCGGCGATGGAAGGCCTAGTCAGGTCGCGCAGCCGGTCGGCCGCGACGTGCTGCAGCGCGTTGTAGCGGAGAGCGGCCTCGGGGTCGGCACGCAGCGTGTCGAACTCGCTGATGTCATTGCCGCTGCAGAAGGCGCGGTCGCCGGCGCCCTCGATCAGCAGCACGCGCGCGGCGGGGTCGTTCTCCACCGCCTCCAGCGCCGCGGCCAGCTCGCGCCACATGGCGGCGGTGATCGCGTTCAGCCGCCGCGGGTGGTCGAAGGTGAGGCGGGCGATGCCCTCCGCCACCGCCAGGGCGATTCGGCCCTCGCTCATTGCGCAATCTCCGTCCTCGCTTCGGGCAGGGTGACGAGGAGGTTGCCGCTGGCCTCCATGACGGTCTCCGCGCCCGGCGGCAGGACCAGCGTGGACATGCCGTCCTCGACGAGAGCCGGGCCGCGAAGGCGCGCTCCGGGGCCGAGGCCGCGCCGCTGGAACACCGGCACGGTCACGTCCGCACCGCCGGGGCGCAGCCTGCGTTCGCGCGGTTCCGCCCCTCCCGCCTCAATCCCGGGCAGGAGCGGGCGGCCGGGCGGCGCGGCGCTGACCGAGACGCGGATGTTCACCACCTCGATCCCTCTCACCGGCGGGCGGCGCGCGAAGATGGCGTCGTAGGCCGCGAGGAAGGCCTCGCGCAGCACGGCACGGGCGTCGGCGCCATAGGGGCCGTCGGGCAGCGCGGCGGCGATCTCGTAGCCCTGGCCGGCGAAGCGCATATCCGCGCTGCGGCGGATCCGGCGCGGCGCCTCCGCGCCGACGGTCGCGGCGACGACGGCGCCCGCCTCCTCCTCCAGCCGGCGGAAGGCGGCTTCGAGTGCCTCGGGCGTGACCTGGTCGAGTTCGCGCGCCAGCGTGCCGACGCGATCCACCCGCGCCGGGGCGAGCAGCAGGCCGAGCGCGGAGGCGACGCCAGCCGCAGGCGGGCAGACCACGCGGCGGATGCCGAGGCGGCGCGCCACCTCGCAGCCATGCAGCGGCCCGCCGCCGCCGGTGAGGAGCAGGGCGAAGTCGCGCGCGTCCCGACCGTGTTCGGCGACGTGCACGCGGGCCGCGGCGGCCATCGTCTCATTCACCACGGCATGGATGCCGCCGGCGGCGGCCGGCACGTCCAGCCCGCCTTCCTCGGCCAGTCCGCCGACGGCCCGCGTGGCGGCGGCGGTGTCGAGCCGCATCGTGCCGCCCGCGAAGCCCTCCGCATCCAGCAGGCCGAGCAGCAGGTTGGCGTCCGTCACCGTCGGTGCCTCCCCGCCTCGGGCGTAGCAGGCCGGGCCGGGCTCGGAGCCGGCGCTGCGCGGCCCCACCTTCAGCAGCCCGAGCGCATCGAGCCGGGCGATGCTGCCGCCTCCTGCGCCGATCTCGATCAGCTCCACGGTGGAGATCGCCAGCGGCAGACCGCTGCCGCGCGTGAAGCGACGCTCGCGCCCGGCCTCGAAGCGATGGGCGATCAGTGGCTCGCCATCCTGCACGACGCAGAGCTTCGCCGTGGTTCCGCCCATGTCGAAGGCCAGCAGGTCGCGCAGGCCGGAGCGCGCGCCGAAGACCGCGGCGGCCAGCGCGCCGGCGGCGGGGCCGCTCTCCAGCAGCTGCACCGGCACCCGCCGGGCCTCGTCCAGATGGGTCAGCCCGCCGTTGGACAGCATCATGAAGAGCGGCGCGCGCAGCCCGAGCGCCTGAAGGTCTGCCGAGAGCCGCCCGAGATAGGCATCGGCCAATGGCCTGATGTAGGCGTTGGCGACGGTGGTGGAGGTGCGGTCGAACTCCCGGATCTGCGGCGCCACCTCGCTGGAGAGCGAGACGGGCAGGCCCGGATGCGCCTCCGCCAGGATGCGCGCCGCCTCCCGCTCATGCGCCGGATTGGCATAGGCGTGCAGGAAGACGACAGCGAGGGATTCGATGCCCGTCTCCGACAGGCGTGCCGCCGCCTCGCGCAGGCTCGCCGCGTCGAGCGGCTGCTCCACGCTGCCATCGGGGCCCATGCGCTCCCTGGCCTCCAGCCGCAGGCTGCGGCGGACCAGCGGCTCGGGCAGGGGCAGGTGCAGGTCGTAGAGCTCGTATTTCCGCTCGTGCCCGATCTCCAGCGTGTCGCGGAAGCCCGCCGTGGTGATCAGGCCCGTCCGCGCGCCGCGCCGCTCGATCAGCGCGTTGGTGAAGAGGGTCGTGGCATGGACGATGCGCGCCACCTCGGCATAGGCAAGCCCCTCGCGCGCGAACAGCCGGGCGATGCCCGAAGTTACGCCGCGCGCCGGGTTGTCCGGCGTGGTGAGCTCCTTGTGGGCGTGGAAGCGCCCGGTCTCCTGGTCCAGCACGACCACGTCGGTGAAGGTGCCGCCGATGTCGATGGCGAGGGCGAGATGGCCGGTGCTCATGCGACCAGCCCGTCCTCGATGTCGGCGGCCAGCGCCGCGGCGCTGCGCTCCTCCGGCGGTCCGAAGCCGCCGCCGCCGGGGGTGCGCAGCTCCACCATGTCGCCCGGCCCGAGGATGTGCTGGCGCTTCGGATCGACCGGCTGGCCGTTGACGAGCACCGCGCCCGGCGCGCCGGGCTCGCCGCCCGCGAGGCCGGGGGAAGCGGCCTCGATGCGCGTGCGCTCGGCCATGAAGGTGATGGCGACGGGCTTCGCGCTGCGGTTCTCGAACAGCCATTCCTGGCCGGTGCCGCCTCGCTGCCGGCCACGGCCGCCGGTGCTGATGCGCAGCCGGCGGTGGCGCACGCGGAAGGGGTTGTGCTGCTCGATCATCTCGACCGGTGCGGCGGAGACGTTGCTGGGCCAGGAGAGCACGTTCGGTCCGTCGCGGCGGGCCGAGGCGCCATAGCCGCCGTTCATGAAGAAGTGGTTCGCCATGGTGCTGCCGTCCTCGCGCTGGCCGGCGAAGTTCAGGCTCCACAGCGGCGAGCCGACGCCGGCGATCACGCGGTCCGGGATGGCCCGGGCCAGCGCCGAAAGGATCAGCGGGGGCAGGAAATGGCCGGTCAGCGCGCGGTTGGCGCCGGCCGCCGGCGGCGTGGAGTTCAGGATGCAGCCTTCCGGCGCCTGCACCGCAATGGGGCGGAAGGCGCCCTCATTGTTCGGCACCTCGGGGCAGAGCGCCGCCTTCAGGGCGAAGGCGGTATAGGCGAAGGTGTAGGAGAGGCAGACATTGATCCCGCGCGGCACCTGCGCGTCCGTGCCGGTGTAGTCGGCGACGATGTCATCGCCCCGCTTGTGCAGGGCGAGCACCAGCCGGATCGGATCCGCCAGGCCGTCGGTCAGCACCTCGGCGCGATGGGTGCCGTCGGGCACCTCGCGGATCGCCGTGCGCATCGCGCGCTCGGACCGCGCCTGGATCTCGGCGGCCAGCGCGCCGAGGTCGTCGAGGCCGTACTCGTCCATCAGCGCCAGCAGCCGGCGCTCCATCAGCTCCAGCGCGGTGAACTGGGCGAACAGGTCGCCCATGACCTGGTCGGGCACCCGCGTGTTCTTGCGCAGCAGGCGGGCGAAGGTGTCGTCCAGCACGCCGCCGCGGACCGCCCTGAGCGGCGGGATCTGCAGCCCTTCCTCGAAGACCTCGCGCGATTCCGCCGTGCGGATGCGACCGCCGATGTCGGGCGCATGCGCGGCCGACCCCGCGAAGGCCACCAGCCTTCCGCCCCGGAAGACCGGCCGTGCCACGGTGATGTCGGGCAGGTGGCCGGTGCCCATCCAGATGTCGTTGGTCAGCAGCACGTCGCCCGGCGCCAGCGTGTCCGCCGGATACTCGTCCAGGAAGTGACGCATGGTGCGCGGCACGGTGCAGAGGAAGGAGGGCACGCCATCCGTCGCCTGGACCAGCGACCGCCCCGCGGCATCCGCCAGCACGCAGGCGAAGTCGTGCGATTCGCGCACGATGGTGGAGAAGGAGGTGCGCAGCAGCGCCGCGGCCGCCTCGTCCACGGCGGAGGCGAGGCGGGTCCAGAGCAGTTCGAGCAGGACCGGGTCGAAGGATTGCGGCGCGTCGCGCATGCGCTCAGTTGACCCGGATGTTGGCGGTCTGGATGACGCGGGTCCATTTCCGCGTCTCTTCGGCAAAGAAGCGCCGGCTCTCCTCGACGGAAAGGCCCCGCTTCAGCGCGCCGAGCTGCGCGAGCCGCTCCTGCATCGCGGGCTCGTCGAGCACCGCGACCGTATCGGCGTTCAGCTGCTCCAGCAGCGGCGCCGGCACGCTCGCCGGCGCGGCCAGCGTCATCCAGGCGGTCGCCACATAGCCGGGCAGCCCGGCCGCCACGGCCGGCGGCACGCCGGGCAGCGCGGCGACGGGCTCGGCCGAGGTCACGGCCAACGCCCGCACACTGCCCGCCTGTGCCAGTGGCGGCACGGTCGGCACGTTCTCGAACATCACCTGGATGCTGCCGGCCACCAGGTCGTTCATCGCGGCGGAGCTGCCGCGATAGGGGACATGCGTCATCTGCACGTCCGCAACCTGCATGAACAGCTCGCCTGCCATGTGGGTGGAGCTTCCGTTGCCGGCCGAGCCGAAGGTCAGCTCGCCCGGGTGCCGCCGCGCCAAGGCGATCAGCTCCGACAGCGTGCGGGCAGCAATGGCGGGGTGCACGATGATCACGTTCGGCATCTCCGCCAGCACGGTCACCGGCGCCAGGTCGGTCTCCGGGTTGTAGGGCAGGCGCGCGTAGATCGAGCTTGCCGCATGGATGCCGATGGTGCCGAGGAGCAGCGTGTGGCCGTCGCCCGGTGCGCGGGCGACCTGCTCGGCACCGATGTTGCCGCCCGCGCCGGGGCGGTTGTCCACCACCACCTGCTGGTTCCACTTCGTCGCCAGCCGCTCCCCGACGAGTCGCCCCAGCACGTCCGCCGTGCCGCCGGCCGCGAAGGGCACGACGAGGCGCACCGGTCGGTTCGGGAACGGCGTCGTCTGCGCGCCGGCGGCGCGGGGCCGCGCGCCCAGTGCCGTGGCGAGCGGCAGGAATGCGAGGCTACGCCGCTGCATGCGTCCCATCCTTCCCTGTTCGTGACCGCGTCTCGTCCCCGGGGTCGTCGCGCGCTTCGCGGTGCATGCCGCACTGCGCGTTCATCTGCGGTAGGATGCCGGATCGGTGACGTGGCCGGACGCGATGTCCGCCGCCAGGGCGTCCGGGTCGCGTTCCGCCGGGTCGCCGTGGCCGCCGCCGCCCGGGGTGGCGAGCAGCACCGTCTCCCCGCGCTGCAGCACGTACTGCCGCTTGGGGTCCACCTTCTCGCCGTTGATGCGCAGCACGCCCGGCGCGCCGGCCTGCCCGCCCTCGATCCCGAAGGCGGGGAAGATCGTGCGCTCGGCCAGGAAGGAGACGGCGATCGGCGTCTCCGACCGGCTCTCGATCAGGATCTCCTGGCCGAGCCCGCCGCGGTGCCGGCCCGGCCCGCCGCTGTCCGGGCGCAGCCGCTTGTGGTGGATGCGGATGGGGGCGATGTGCTCGCTGATCTCGACCGCGGTGGAGGAGACGTTGGACGGCCAGGACAGGCAGGAGATGCCGTCGCCGCGCACATTGCCGCCCATGCCGCCGTTGAAGAAGAACATGTTGGCGTAGGGCTTGCCGGCGGCGTTCACGCCGGACTGGTTCATCCCCCACATCGGCGAGCCGCAGGCGGCCATCACGCGCTCCGGCACGATCTGGCCGAGGCAGCCGAAGACCAGCATCGGCAGGTAGTGGCCGATCAGCATGCGGGAACCGCCGGAGGCCGGGAAGACCGGGTTGACGATGCAGCCCTCCGGCGCCGCGACGGAGATCGGCCGCCAGGCGCCCTCGTTGTTCGGCAGCGAGGGGATGGTGCAGACCTTCACCCCGTACATCGTCATCGCGTAGGTGTAGCAGAGCGCGCAGTTGATGGCGCGGTCCACCTGCGGGTCGGTGCCGGTGTAGTCCACATGGATCCGGTCGCCTGCGATGGTCAGCGCCATGCGGATGGTGACGGGCTTGTCCATCAGCCCGTCGGTCTGCAACTGGCTGCGGTAGGTGCCGTCGGGCAGGGCGGCGATGGCGGCGCGCATCGCCGTCTCGCAGCGCGCCTGCACCTCGCGCGCCAAGTCGGAGAGATCGTCGAGGCCGGCCTGGTGCATCAGCACCAGCAGCCGCTCCTCCATCAGGTCGAGCGCGACGACCTGCGCCCAGAGATCGCCCATGGTCTGCTCCGGCGTCCGCACGTTCTTGCGGATCAGGGCGATCAGCGTCTCGTCGGGCTGGCCGCCGCGCATCAGCTTCATCGGCGGGATCTGCAGCCCCTCCTCGAACACCTCGCGCGGCTCGGGGCTGCGGATCTTGCCCCCGATGTCGGGCGCATGCGCGGTGGAGGCGCTGAACGCCACCAGCCGCCCGCCATGGAAGATCGGCTTGGCCACCGTGATGTCGGGCAGGTGGCCGGTGCCGAGCCAGAGGTCGTTGGTGATCAGCACGTCGCCGGGCTGCAGCGCCTCGGCCGGGAAGAATTGCAGGAAGTGCTTCACCGTCTCCGGCAGGGTGCCGATGAAGCTCGGGATGCTCTCCGTCGCCTGCACCAGCGACTGGCCGCGCGCATCGGTGACGATACAGGAGAAATCGTAGCTCTCGCGCACCAGGGTGGAGAAGGAGGTGCGGACCAGCGCCGCCGCGGCCTCGTCCACCAGCGAGATCAGGCGGCGCCAGAGCAGTTCCAGCTCCACGGCGTCGAAGCTGCGGGGGGTGTGTTGCATGCCGGGCATCCTCAGGCCGCGCGCTCGGCCAGGATGGAGAGGTCGGGCAGCACGCTGATCCGCGCGGCGGGGCCGACGACGAAGGTGCTTTCGTTCTCCTCGAACACCGCGGGTCCGTCGAGGCGCGTGCCGGCCGGCAGCGCGTAGCGGTCATAGACCGGGGTTTCGAGAGGGCCGCCGGCCTCCGGGAAGTGCACGGGACGGCGGCCCTTCAGCGCCGAGGCGGCCGGGTGCGTCTCCAGCCGCAGCGCCGATCCCGCGCCGGGCATCGGCGCGGCGAGGGACAGGCGCAGCGCGACGAACTGCGCCGCCGCGCCGGGCGGCGTGCGCGCGAAGAGCCGACGATAGGCGGCCTCGAAGGCCTCCAGCACGGCTTCGGCTGAGAGCGGGTCGGGCAACGCCACGGTGATCTCGGAGCCCTGGCCGACATAGCGCATGTCGGCCAGCCGGCGGAGGCTGCGCTGCGCCAGATCTGTGCCGCTCGCGCGCAGCACCTTCTCCGCCTCCGCCTCCAGCGCGGCGAGCAGGCGCGCGGCCTCGGCCCAGTCGGCGCGCGCGACCGGCTGGTTGAAGGAAGCGACGCAGTCCATGCGGGCGGGCGCCATCAGCATGCCGATGGTGCTGCCCACGCCCGCCCCCGGCGGGCAGACCACGCGGCCGATGCCGAGCTTGTTGCCGACCTGCCAGGCATGCACGGGCGCCGCGCCGCCCGTGGCGAGCAGCGCATAGTCGCGCGGCACGCGGCCGCGCTCGGCGATGGCCACGCGGGCGGCGCCGGCCATATTCT
>DASQVL010000352.1:0-5158 GCA_035640795.1 Crenalkalicoccus sp.
CCGCACCGGGTCGGCCGACCAGCGCGCCGGTGCCTCGGCCTGCGAGGCCGCCTGCAGCGCCGGCGAAAGGCTGCGCAGCACCGCAGCCGCCTCCTCCCGCGCGTCCTCGTGCCGCGCCAGGCGCAGCGCCACCGCCCGCCAGCCGCCCAGCGCGGTGAACCAGCCCGCGACCGCCGCCTGCAGGACCGGCGAGCGGTTGCGCAGATCGGCCGATTCGCCGATTGCCTGGTCCACCACCGGATCGAGCGCGATGACGCGGCGGAGGAGTTCGCGTCGCAGGTTCTGCGTCTCCGGCATGCGTGGCCCGGCCAGCGCCAGCATGCGGACGAAGCCGCCGGCGATATCGGCCGTCACCGCCGCGAAGGACACGGCCAGCCGGCGCCGGGCGCTGCCGAGATCGGTCCCGGCGAGGACGATGCCGGCCGACACGATCCCGATGCAGACCTCGGTCGCGCGGGTCAGGGCGAGCATGAAGGCCTCGCCATTCACCCCGCCGGTCGCGCCCAGCTGGTCGCTCGCGATGATCGCCGCCGTGTAGCCGGCGAGCGCCGCCGCATAGGCGGCGAAGTTGCGGAGCAGGGTCGCCACGAAGGCGCAGGCCCCGCCCCACAGCGCGAGGCCACCGAGGAAGAGGGCGCGGTCCTGCGGGAAGCACCCGGTCAGCGCCACGATCGCCACGGCGCCGATCACCGTGCCGATCATCCGGAACCAGCCCTTGCGCAGCGACGCCCCGAGCTGCGGCTGGCACACCAGCGCGGCCGAGGTGCCCGCCCACATGGGGGTATCGAGCTGGAGCCAGAAGGCGAGGTAGAGCGCCAGACAGACCGAGGCCCAGAGCCGGAAACCGAAGGCCAGCGCCGGAGCGGCGGAGCGGACCGCGCCGGCGAGGCGCATCGCCGCCGGCCAGCCGGTCCGACCGGTCGCGCCCCGTCCCCGTCCCCGTCCCCCGATCATGCCGCCCGGACCGCCGGGGAGGCCCGCCCCGGCGGCAGGCGGGGCGGGGTCAGGCATGGATGCGGCCTGCCTCCTCCGCGGGCTCAGCCGCCCGAGGCGACGTAGGCATGTACCATCTTTCGCGGGTCCACGATGCGGTCGAACTCATCCGCGCCGACGAAGCCGAGCTGGAGCGCGGCCTCCCTCAGCGTCAGGTCGTGCTCCGCCGCGCGGTGCGCGATCTGCGAGGCCTTGTCATAGCCGATGACGGGCGCGAGCGCCGTCACCAGCATCAGCGAGCGCTCCACATACCCCCCGATGCGCTTCAGGTTGGGCTGCGTCCCCTCGACCAGGAAGCGACGGAAATTCGCGCAGCCATCGGCCAGCACGGTGATGGACTGCATGAGGTTGGCGATGATCAGCGGCTTGTACACGTTCATCTCCAGGTAGCCGCCGGCGCCACCGAAGCCGACCGCGACGTCGTTCGCCATCACCTGCACCGCCAGCATGGCCAGCGCCTCCGCCTGGGTCGGGTTGACCTTGCCGGGCATGATGGAGGAGCCGGGCTCGTTCGCCGGGATCTGCAGCTCCGCGAAGCCGGCTCGCGGGCCGCAGGAAAGCAGCCGGATGTCGTTGGCGACCTTGTAGAGCGAGACGGCGAGGGTGCGCAGCGTCCCCGAGAGATGGACCAGCGCATCATGCGCGCCCTGGACGGCGAATTTGTTGGGCGCGCTGACGAAGGGCAGGCCGGTGAAACGCGCGATCTCCGCCGCCGCGGTCTCGGCGAAGCCGGGCGCGGCGTTGATGCCCGTGCCAACCGCGGTGCCGCCGAGAGCGAGGCGGTACACGCCGGGCAGGGCGGCGTCCAAGCGCTCGAGGTCCTCGGCCAGCATGGCGGCATAGCCCGACCACTCCTGGCCGAGGGTGAGCGGCGTCGCATCCTGCATATGGGTGCGGCCGATCTTGACGATGTCCTTCCAGGCCTCCGCCTTCGCCGCGATCGCGTCATGCAGCGCACGGGCGGAGGGGATCAGGCGCTGCGTGACGCCGAGGGCGGCGGCGATGCACATGGCGGAGGGAAAGCTGTCATTCGAGGACTGCGACATGTTCACGTGGTCGTTCGGGTGCACCGGCGCCTTGCTGCCGAGCGGCGTGCCGGCGAGCTGGCAGGCGCGGTTGGAGAAGACCTCGTTCACGTTCATGTTGAACTGCGTGCCGCTGCCGGTCATCCAGACATGCAGCGGGAACATGTCATGGTGTCGCCCCGACAGGATCTCGTCCGCGACCTGGAGGATCAGCGCATGGGTCCGCGCGTCGAGCCGCCCTCCGGCGTGGTTGGCATTCGCGCAGGCCCTCTTCAGGATGGCGTAGGCGGTGATGAGCTCGCGCGGCATCAGGTCCCGCCCGATGCTGAAATGCTCGAGCGAGCGCTGGGTCTGGGCGCCCCACAGCTTGTCGCCAGGGACCTCCACCGGGCCGAGGCTGTCGGTTTCCACCCGCATATCGGACATGGCGAGCTCTCTCGTTCTCTGGATGGGCTGGTTCAGCATGGCGTGGGAGCGCGCCGTGGCCACCGGCAGCTGCCATGGCCACGGCACCATTTGCGATGCCCTCAGTAACGCGGCTTGTAGAGCTGGCCCTCGATCCAGGGGCGGATGGCGCGCGGCCTCTCGACCTGGGCCAGGCCGGTGTCGAACATGTACTCGGCGACCCGGGTCGCGGTCGTCACCTCCGTCTCCAGGATGTCGGACTGGCGCGGGAACAGCATGCCTCGCTCGCGCAGATCGGGACCGACCTGGTCGGCCGTCGCCTGCGCCGCGACGATGAAGCACGCATCCGTCAACCGCCGTGGCCGCGCCACATAGGTCGCAAGGCCGATGGCCGGGAAGATGTAGAAGTTGTTCGCCTGGCCGGCGTGGAAGGTCCTGCCGTTGAAGCTCACGTCCGGGAACGGCACGCCCGCGGCGTAGAGCACCTTGCCGTTCGACCAGGTGTAGGCCTGCTCGGCCGTGCACTCGGCCTTGTTGGTCGGGTTGGAGAGCGCGAAGATGATCGGGCGCTCGTTGAGACGGCTCATTGTCTCGACCACGCGCTGGTCGAAGGCGCCGCCCTTGGTGCTGACGCCGATCAGCGCCGTCGGCTTCAGTCGCTCGATGACCTCGACCAGGTCCTTCGAGGGCGCCGCCGCGTGCGCATAGACCTTCTGCGCCTCCGAGAGGTCGCCGCGGGACGGCTCCAGCAGCCCGTCGATGTCGAACAGCGAGATGCGGCTGCGCGCGGCATCCTGCGAGAGTCCCGCCATCTGCATCGCCGAGGCGATCAGGTTGGCGATGCCGATCCCGGCGGAGCCGGCGCCGAGGAAGAGGATACGCTGCGCCGTCAGTGGCGTTCCGGAGATCTGCAGCGCCGTCGTCAGGGCGGCCAGGGTGACGCTCGCCGTGCCCTGGATGTCGTCATTGTAGCACAGGACCTTGTCGGCGTACCGGTTCAGCATCCGGATGGCGTCGGTCCCCTTCCAATCCTCGAAATGGATGCAGCAGCCAGGGAAGACCTCCTGCACCGCCTGCACGAACTCCTCGACGAGCGCGTCGAGCTCCTGGTCGGTCGGCGGCGGCTCGCGCAGCCCGAGATAGAGCGGATCGGCACGGAGCACCGCGTTGGTCGTGCCGATGTCGAGCAGCACGGGCAGCAGGCAGCCGGGCGGCACCGCGGCGCAGGCCGTGTAGAGCTGGAGCTTCCCGATCGGGATGCCCATGCCATTGGCACCGATATCGCCGAGTCCGAGGATGCGCCCACCGGTGGAGACGCAGAGGAAGCGCACATCCCGCTCCGGCCAGTTCCGCAGCACCTGCGCGATCCGGCCCTTCATCTCGCGCGTGATGTACATGCCGCGCGCCCGCCGGTAGATGTGACCGAAGGCGAGGCAGGCATCGGCGACGGTCGGGTCGTAGACGATCGGCACGAAGCGCGCCGGATCGGACATCAGGGTGTGAAAGAACAGGGTCTCGTTCCGTTCCTCCAGGCCGATCAGGTAGATGTAACGCTCCAGGTCGTTCGGCTTCGCGTCCAGGTGGCGCATCACGCGCTCGAGCTGGCGGTCGAGGTCTTCCACCGCCTGCGGCAGCAGGCCCTCGAGCCCATACTGCCGGCGCTCCTCCGCCGTGAAGGCCGTCCCCTTGCTCAGGCGGCCGTCATTGAGCAGGGCGGGGCCGCTCGGGGCCGCAGGGGCCTCGTGCCGTGCGATGTGGACCATGTGATGTCCTTTCGGTTCAACGCGTGGGAGAGGCGGCCGACCGTGCGACCGGCAGGACGGAGAGCGAGCGGACGCCCTGCGCGCCGTGGATGAGCACGCCCTCGATATCGGCGGTCGCGGAGGGGCCGGTGTGGAAGGAGGCGTAGTGCCCGGTGCGGAAATCGGGGCGGCGATAGGCGTGGTGGAGGTTGACCACGATATCCGCCGGATCGAGCAGCACGATCAGGTGCTGCGCGAGATAGGCGAGCGCGTTGACGTGCAGCTCCGAGTCATGCAGCAGCAGGGATCCCGTCTCGGCGATGCCGAAGGCCGCGCGGACGATGGCGAAATCCACATCGGCCAGCTCCCGCGGGGATTCGACGCCCACGATATCGCGGTTGCCGGCGATCTCCGGTGCGGTCGAGCAGACGACCCGCGCCGGGGCAATCTTCTGCCGGACCGGCAGCAGCGGATCGCCAGCGGGCGGGTCCAGGAGCACGCCGCCCATGCGCTCCAGATTCTCCCGGAACCTGGCCAGCAGTGAGGCCGGCGGCGCGCTGTCGAACGGCGGGACCTCGGGCAGGGCGCGCTGAACCCAAGGTCGATTCGCACGGATTGCGGCCAGGATGTCGTCGCGGCTGCTCATTCCTGATCTCCACGGTTGGCCAGATACCAGGCATGGAAGGTCTGCCTCGGCGCGGCCGGCACCTCGCGCTGCCGTCCCCAGGCATTGAGGCCGTTGTAGATGACGAAGCGCGGCAGGTGGGCGAGCGCCGCACCGGCCACGGCGATCGCCGCGCGGTAGGCCGCAGGCCGCGACAACAGCTCGCCCGCCGCCTTCATCGCGGCCTTCTTCACGAAGGGCACGTCGTGCCGCCGCACCAGCTCCCGCCGCCAGGCGTAGATCTGCTCGTGGATGTTGATCTTCACCGGGCAGACATTCGTGCAGCTGCCGTTGAGCGTGGAGGCGAAGGGCAGGTTGCTGTACTTCCG
>DASQVL010000353.1:0-3501 GCA_035640795.1 Crenalkalicoccus sp.
CTCGTCCGTGTAGCCGGAATAGGCCTTGCCGACCGGCACCAGCTCCTCGCCGCCCTGCCCGTCCGCGCGCCACAGGCCGAAGGTGTAGTCGCTGTAGAAGCTGCTGCGCTTGCCGTGGCCGCGCTGCGCGTACATCAGCACGGCGTCGATCGAGAGCGGGTCGCGCTTCCACTTCCACCAGAGGCCCTTCACCCGGCCCGGCACATAGGCGCTGTCGGCGCGCTTCAGCATGAGCCCCTCGATCGAGGCGGCGCGCGCCCCGGCGCGGACCTCGGCAAGCTGCGCGAAGGAGGCGAAGGCGATCTGCGGCGAGAGGTCCATGCGCGCCGGCTGCACGCGCGCCACCCACTCCTCCAGCCGCGCGCGGCGCGTATCGAAGGGCAGCGGGCGCAGATCCTCGTGTCCCTCGAAGAGCAGGTCGTAAAGGCGGACGCCGACCGGGAAGTCGCGCTGCATCTTCGCCGTCACGCCCTTGCGGTTCAGCCGCTGCTGCAGGTCGGCGAAGGGTGCGACGGCGCCGTCCCGGATGACCAGCAGCTCGCCGTCCAGCACGGCGTGGAAGTCCATCGCCTCGATGATCTCGGGGAAGGCGCCGGAGACGTCCTCGCCGCCGCGGCTCCAGATGCGTCGCCCGCCGGGGCCGGCCGTGAGCTGCACGCGGATGCCGTCCCATTTCCACTCGGCCCGCCATTCCTCCGGGTTCAGCGCGGCGACCTCCGCATCCTCCAGCGGATGGGCGAGCATGAGCGGGCGGAAGACCGGCGCGGCGCGTGGATCGGGCCGCTCCCCGCGCCCTTCCAGCCAGCGGAAGAGCGGCAGGTAGGGCGGCGCGACGCCGTGCCAGACCTCCTCGATCCCCTCGAGCGGCTTGCCCGACCACTCGGCGAGCGCGGTCCTGGCGAGGCGGGCCGAGGCGCCGACGCGGAGCCCCCCGGTGACCAGCTTGATCAGCGCGAAGCGTCCGCCGGCATCGAGCGTATCGAGCCAGCCCGCGATCAGCGCCGGCAGCTCCGGCTTCGGCGTCAGCTCCAGCGCGTCCACCACCTCGGACAGGCTGGGCGGCGGCGCATTGGTGCCCTCGCGCTGCGGCCAGATCAGCGCCACCGTCTCCGCGAAGTCGCCGACATAGTCGTGGGAGAGAGCGAGCAGCACGGGGTCCACCCGCGCCGCCACCAGGTCCCGCACCAGGGAAGGCTTGGCGGCGGTGAAGGCCAGCTCCTCGGTCAGCGCCGCCAGGCCCACGCCACGATCCGGGTCGGGCTGGGTCGCGAACCAGTCGCGCAGCAGGGCGAGCTTGGCGTTGCGCCCCGGCGTGAAGACCAGCCGCTCCAGCAGCGCGGCGAAGGCGGGAACGCTCATCCTGCTTCGCCGCGGTCCACGGCCGCGCCTTGTTCGCCGCCGTCCAGGGCCGCCCCGCCAACCCCGGGGACCGCGGCGGTGTCCTCATCCTCCTCGCCGAGGCCCACCAGGTGCAGCGCCCGGCCGCGCACGCCTCGCTGCGCGAGGGCGTGCACCAGCGCGTCGTCGCGGCCATGCGTCACCCAGACCTCCGGCGCGCCCACCTCCGCGATCGTCGTCAGCAGCGCGTCCCAGTCGGCGTGGTCGCTGATGACGAGAGGGAGCTCCACGCCGCGCGACTTGGCGCGCTGGCGGACGCGCATCCAGCCGCTCGCCAGGGCGACCACCGGGTCGTTCAGCCGCCGCGCCCAGCGGTCGGCGATGGCGGAAGGCGGCGCCAGCACGATGGCGCCGGCGAGCGCCGCCCTGTCCGCGACGGTCGCCGGCCGCAGCTCGCCGAGCGGGACGCCCAGCCGCTCATAGAGGGCGCAGAGCGGCGCCAGCGCGCCGTGCAGGTAGATCGGCGCGTCCCAGCCGGCCGCGCGCAGCAGCCGGATCAGCCGTTGGCACTTGCCGAGCGCGTAGCAGCCGACGACATGGGTGCGCTCCGGGAACAGGGCCAGGCTCGCCAGCAGCTTGCCGACCTCCTGCTCCGGCGGCGGGTGGCGGAAGACCGGCAGGGCGAAGGTCGCCTCGGTCACGAAGACGTCGCAGCCGCCGGGCAGCGGCGCAACCTCGAAGGGGGCGCAGGTGGGGTCGGGCTGGCGCTTGTAGTCGCCGGAGACGACGACGCGGCAGCCCTGCCATTCCAGGCAGACCTGCGCCGAGCCCAGCACATGCCCCGCCGGCAGTAGGCGGATGCGCACGCCGTCCTGGACCAATTCCTCGCCATGGCGCAGCGCCTGGCGGGACCCGCCGGCCGCCCCCTCCCCCATGCGCGCGACCATGATGGCGAGGGTCTCCGGCGTCGCCAGCACCGCGCCATGGCCCGGGCGGGCGTGGTCGGCATGGCCGTGGGTGATGACGGCGCGGGCCACCGGGCGGACCGGGTCCACATGGAAGCCGCCGGGCAGGCAGAACAGGCCCTCCGCCGTCACGCGGAGCCAGGTTGCGGGGTGGGGCACCATGCCGCAGAGGTGCACCCCGGCCACTGCCGATCAAGCCTGGGTCCCGGCCGGGGCCCGCCGGGAACCCGAGGTCGCATGCGGCGTCATTCCGGAGGCAGTGCGGCGGATCGCTTGCCCGCTTCGGAGCGGCGCCGGGTGGATGGGGTGTGATGGCGGAGCGGGAGGGCGAGGAGGCACGCTTCCGGCTGCTGGCGGATCACGCGCCGGTGATGATCTGGCGCGCCGACGCGACGGGCGGGTACGACTTCTTCAACCGGCCCTGGCTCGAATTCCGCGGCCGCACGATGGAGCAGGAGCTGGGCCTTGGCTGGACCGAGGGCCTGCACCCGCAGGACCAGGCCGAGGCGCTGCGCAGCTATCGCGAGGCCTTCGCGGCGCGGCGCGAGTTCCGCAGGCAGTACCGGTTGCGCCGGCATGACGGCGCCTGGCGTTGGGTGCTCGACATCGGGCGGCCCTTCGAGCCGGAGGGGCGCCTCGCCGGCTACTTCGGCTCCTGCACCGACGTCACGGAGATGCGCCAGGCGGTCGAGGAGCGGGAGACGCTGGTCTCCGAGTTGCACCACCGGGTCAAGAACAACGCCCAGGCCACCAGCTCCTTCCTGACGCTGCAGGCGAACCGCGCCAGCCTGCCGGAGGTGGCGCAGGCGCTGCGCGGCGCGGCGAGCCGGGTGATGCTGGCGACACTGGTGCAGGACCGCATGTTCCATGTGCGGATCGGCGCCTGGGTGGATCTGGGGGCGGAGCTGCTGGCCAGCGCGCGGGCGACGCTGCAGGCGGTGGGGCGCCCGGGGATCGTGCTGGAGGAGGAGGTGGAGCCGGGGCTGGTCGGTCCGGTGGGGCTCGCCACCACGCTCGGCCTGATGATGAACGAGCTGGTGGCGAATGCGGCGCAGCACGCCTTTCCTGGCGGCCGGCGCGGCCGCATCCGGCTGCACGTGGCGCGCGAGGATGCGGCGACGGGGCTGCTGGTGCTGGAGGATGACGGGGTGGGCTTCGACCGCAAGCCGCCGCGGGCGACGCCGCAGGGGTGCCTGGG
>DASQVL010000354.1:0-3510 GCA_035640795.1 Crenalkalicoccus sp.
CCTCGACCGGAGCCACGCGCAGCGCCTCGGCGAGTGCGACGAGATGTCCCTCGCGCAGGCAACCATGCAGCTCCTGCAGCGCGTGCAGCTGCTCGATCAGCAGGTCGCGCTGCGGTGGCGTGTCGCCGAGCGCCACGGCCACCGCCGCCCGCGACGCCTCCGTCACGGCGCGGCCGCGCGGACCGAAACGTGCCGGCCGCCGGACGCCGGTGGAGCCGCCCGTGGCGCGCGACTGAACGGTCATGGGCGGCGTATCCCGGGCGGGGAGCGCATTCGTCCTGCGGGCGACCAGCGGACCGGCGCGACAAGGCTCCGCGCGCGCAGCCGGGGCGGCATCGCAGAAGCGGGAGTGCTGTGATGGGACGGCATGGCGGACGAAACTCCCCGCGGCCACCTGGCCCGGCCCGCAATGTGGTGAGCCCCGCCCCGCCCGCAACGGCACCGGCCTTCGCCGCAATGCCGCGGCGGTGGCCCTGGTCGGCTGCATGGACATCTTCGCCGCGTGACCCCGATGCGCCGGTCCGCGTGCGGCCGACAGGGCGGAGCTCCGGAAGGTCGGGCTCAGCCAGCGGGGGCCAGGCAGGCGCGGATGCAGGCGAGCAGCTCCTCCTCGTCGAACGGCTTGTGGAGGTAGCTGACGATGCCGGCGCCCAGCGCGCGCGCCCGTATGCGGTCGTCGGGGTAGGCGGTGATCAGGACCGTCGGAATGGGCGGGCTCGACGCCGCGAGGTGGCGGTGCAGGTCGAGCCCGCTCATTCCCGGCATGTTGAAGTCCGCGATCAGGAAGGCGGTCCGGCGGCGATGCGGGGACTCCAGGAACTCCTGCCCGGAGGAGAACGCCTTGGCCGCAAAGCCCAGTGACCTGAGCAGCGCGGTGACCGCCTCGACCACCGACCCGTCATCGTCCACGACTGCGATCAGTGGTGCTTCACCCGCCCCAGCGCCTGCCATGCCGTGACCAATACCTGAGGCGGTCTCATGTTCGGAACATGTGGCGCCAAGTTTGCCCTGTAAAGCTCTGCCGAAAGTGCCGGCGTGCCATACGATCGCATAGGTCGCCGGCAACCTTCGGTCGCGGATCGGCGGTGGCGCTGCACCGGCTCGGAGTTCCATCCGGGCCGGGCACGCGCCAGCCATGCCCTTGGCCGCAACCGATGGGCATGGGGCGCCCCCCTTCCCCTCTCTTCTCCTCGGGGCCGGACGGCGGCATAAGAACCGGTCCGGCACCTCGGGCAGGGCCCGCACCCACCTGTCCGAGCGTCCCGGCCTCGCCTTCAAAGCGGAGGGGACGAATTCTGTCCCGGCGCGGACATGTTCGCGCGCCGCATCGGCATGGCTACCGGGTGCATGGCAATTCAATTCCGCCCAAACCTGTGCGGGACTAGGCTCCACTGCGTATTTCGTCCTGCTCGGGACGCTGGCGTCGACACCGGCAGTGGAGGAGGCGACAAGGGGAGTACGGCGATGCACGAGGCAGCTTCTGCCGGCCGATTTGCGCCTGCTCCTCCCGCCACCCCCGCGCGGCTGGCCTTCGCCTCCCGGATCCAACCGGTGCACCTCGCCCGCGCCGCGGCCGCGGCGGCCGGGGCGATCGGCCTCGCGGTCCTGCTCGGCTGGGCGCTCGGCCTCGACGCGCTGAAGTCGGTCCGGCCCGGCTTCCCCGCCATGCCGCCCTGGACGGCGACGGGCTCCGTCCTCGGCGCGCTCGCCCTCTGGCTGGCCACCTCTCCCTCGCGCTGGGCCCGGGCGGCCTCGGTCGCGTCGGCCGTTACGCTCGCCGTGGTCACGGGCGCGCCGCTCATCGAACATGCGACGGGCCTCGATCTCGGCATCGACGCCCTGCTGGTCCCGGAGGCGGCCCTCTCCGCACCCCTCTCGGGGAAACCCGGGCGCATGACCGTATTTGCGGCGGCGGGGCTCATGGCGGTGGCCGCGGCGCTGCTGCTCGCGCCGCGCGCGCAGGGTTGGTCGGGGCGCGTCGCCTTCTCCCTGCTGGCGACGGCAGCGCTGACGACGGCCGGGGTTACGCTGCTGGGCTATGTCCTGGGCCTGGAGCCGCTTCACGCCATGCTCCTGGGCCAGGCCCCGTCCCTGCATACGGCGCTCGCGCTCGGCGCCCTGGCGGTCGGGACGCTCGCCCTCCGCCCCGAGCTGGGTTGGGTGCGCAGCGTGGCGGAGCTTGGCCGCGCCGGCTGGGCGGCGGCAGGGCTGCTCGGCGCCGCCGTGCTTCTGCTGGCCTACGGCGCTCAGGCCACCCTGCACGCCGGCGTCGAGGCCGATGATGCCGCACAGGCGGCCCTGCGGCTCAATGGCGTGCTCTCCACCCTCAAGGACGCCGAGACCGGCCAGCGCGGCTACCTCCTGACCGGCGACCAAGGCTACCTGCAGCCCTACCAGGCCGCGCGCGCACGTCTGCCGGGCGACTTGGCGGCCCTGGGCGTGGAACTGCCGTCCGTCGGGCTGGCGCGCCTCCGGACGCTCGCGGAGGCGAAGATGGCGGAGCTGGCGGAGACCATCGCCCTGCGCCGCGCGGGTGACGTGGCGGGAGCGCTGGCGGTGGTGGAAACAGGCCGCGGCCAGGCCATCATGGACGAGGCCCGTGCCGAGGTGGACGCGTTGACGGGCGCGACGGACGCCGCCGCTTCCCTGGCCAGGGCACAGGCGTTGCGCGCCGGAGCGCTCGCCGGCCTGGGCGGCGTCGGGCTTGTGGGCATGGCCTTCTGGTCCGTGGCTGCCGCGGCGCAGGCGCGCAGGGCGGCGGCCGAGCGTGCGGTGGCGCTGGCCGAGAGCGAGCGGCGCTACCGCGAGGTGCAGACGGAGCTGGCGCATGCGAACCGTGTCGCCACGATGGGGCTGTTCACCGCCTCGATCGCTCACGAGATCAAGCAGCCGATCGCCGCGACGGTGACGAATGCCGAGGCCGCCCTGCGCTGGCTCGGCGCCCGGCCGCCGGAGCTGGAGGAGGTGCGGCAAGCGCTCGCCCGCGTCGTCAGGGACGGCATGCGTGCCGGCGAGGTCATGGACCGGATCCGTGCCTTGATCGCGAAGACGCCGGCACGGAAGGATCACCTGGAGATCAACGGAGCGGTCCGCGAGGTGATTGAGCTCACCCGCGGCGAGGCGGTGAAGAATAGTGTCGTGGTGCGGACGGAACTCGCGGACGGCCTGCCGCTCATCCAGGGAGATCGCGTCGAGCTGCAACAGGTGGTGCTGAACCTGACCATCAACGCCGTCGAGGCGATGCGCGGCGTCGGCGAGGGCAGGCGGGAATTGCTCATCGCCACCGGTCAGGTCGAACCGGATTGCGTGCTCGTCGCGGTGAAGGATTCGGGGCCGGGCCTGGCCCCGGCGAGTCTCGAGCGCCTGTTCAAGCCCTTCTACACGACGAAGCCCGGCGGTTTGGGAATGGGGCTGTCGATCTGCCGTTCGATCATCGAAGCCCATGGCGGGCGATTGTGGGTCGAGGCGAACGAGCCGCAGGGGGCCATCTTTCAGTTCACGGTGCCCGCC
>DASQVL010000355.1:0-13865 GCA_035640795.1 Crenalkalicoccus sp.
GGCGGAGATCGCCCGGCTGTTCGACGACTGCGAGCTGGGCGCGGTCCCGCCGATCGGGGCGGCGTACGGCGTGCCGGTGCTCGTGGACGAGAGCCTGGACGGCGCCGCGGAGCTGTACTTCGAGGGCGGCGACCATAGGACACTGGTGCACGTCGGCGGCGCCGCGTTCCGGGCGTTGACGAAGGACGCGCGCCGGGCGCGCTTCAGCCACCTGGCCGAGAGCGCCTAGCGCGCCGGCGCGCGGACCGCGCCCGAGTACCGGGCGAGGCGGCTGGGCCCGCGCCGCCCAGCTCCTCGGCCGCGGACCCGAAAGCTGCGGCGGCTGCGCCGCCAAGTGGCCACGGACGGCTTCCTCGGCCAGCTCGACCGCGCCATCGGCCTGTCCAATGCTCTGGCCCGCGCCCTCTCGGGTGCCGCGCGGGCGCTGGACGGGGTGCGGCGCGGCGCCGGGCTGCTGACTGACAGCGAGCGCCTGGCCGATCTCCGCGAGCAGGCGGAGGCCATCGCCCGGCAGATCGCAACGCTCGATGCCGGCATCGACACCACCCGCAACAATGGCACCCTCCGGCCGCGGCTGACCGACGAGGACCGGCAGCGGCGCCTGGCCGAGCTGCGCGAGCAGTATCGCAAAATCCAGGAGGAGATCGCACGGGCGGAGCGCGAAGCCGGCGAGCGGCAGCGCCAGGAGCAGGAGCGGGCCGGCCAGCAGGCCGCGGATGCCCGGCGCACGCGGGCGGCGCAGGACATCGAGGAGCTCCGGAAGCAGCTCGATAATCGCTTTAAGATCCAGCAGGAGTACGAGGACCGGCTCCGGCGGCTGCGCGAGGCCGAGGCGGCCGGGGCGCTGACCGCCGCCGATCGCACCCGCCTCGAAACCCTGGCCCTGCGCGAGCGCGACGAAGCGCTGCGCCGGTTGCAGCCGCGAGTCGAGAGCAACCGCCAAGCCTAGCAGGAGGCGGCGCGGGCGGCCCGGGAGGCCGAGCGCGAGATCAACGACGTCCTGCGCGAACGCGAACGGCTGATCGAGCAGAATGAGACCGCCTACGAGAGGTATCAGCGCCGGCTGGAGCGACTCTCCGACCTGGTGCAGCGGTCCGAGCAGATCGGCCGGCCGGTGCCGGACGCCACCATCCTGCGCGAGGCCGAGCGCGCCATGGAGGAGCTGGAGAAGGCGGAGCGGCGGATCCAGGAGAGGGCGGAGCGTACGCACGACACAGTGCGGGAGCTTGGGCTCACCTTCAGCAGCGCCTTCGAGGACGCGATCGTGAAGGGCGACAAGCTGTCGAAGGTCCCGCAGGGCCTGCTGCAGGACATCACCCGGATCATCGCCCGCAGGACCATCACCGAGCCGCTCGGCAACGCGGTCTCTGCCGGGCTGAATAGCATCGGCGCGGGGAGCTGGCTCGACTCCATCGGCTCCTGGACCGGCGGCCTGTTCCGCGCCGAGGGCTGCCCGGTTTCGGCCGGGCAGCCCTACGTCGTCGGCGAGCGCGGCCCCGAGTGGTTCGTCCCGAGCACTCCGGGCACGGTGCTGCCGAACGGCACTGCACCGGCCGGCATGACGGTGAACAACAGCATCGGTATCGACGCGCGCGGCGCCGACGCCGGCGTCGAGGCCTGATTGCGGCTGCTGGCCGGGCAGATCGCCCGCCAGGCCTCGGCCATGACCCTGGACGCGATCCGCCGCGGCGGATCGGCTTACGAGACGGTGCGGGGATGAGGATCAGATGTCGCCTTGGCTTGGCGGCCTAAGAACGCGACGCCCGCCTCGGCTGTGGCTGAATCAGTGAAAGGTTAGGCTTCGCCGGGCGCTGGACCGGGAGCAACCAAGCGCCGCTCCAGAACGCCGCACTCTGGCGCAGCATCTCGTTCATCGTCGCGGTCTGCTGCCGGTGGAGTTCGGCGGTCCAGAAGCCGCGCATGGCTCCAGCCCAGGCGTTGGCCGCGCTGAGCCACATGCTCATCACCGGGTTGGCCACGGTGCCTCTCCTGCTCTGCACCGCAGCGAACGCCCTCCCGAACAGGTTGTTCCTATGACAAGGCCGAGCGGGAGAGACGCTTCCTGCCCGCAGGGCTCTGGCGGGGTGCACAATGGCAATGGAACTCGCGTGGCCCGAGGTGCTGCGCCCTTCGCGGCTCAGCTTCTACCTGCAGCACAACACGCTGCGCTTCGCCTGTCCGGTCACCCGCGCCACGCAGGTGATGCGCCGCGAGGGCGCGCGCTGGATCGCGGAGGCGACCTTCGACCCGCTCAACCGGACGCTCGCCGGGGTGATGGACGGCCTGCTGGCGGCGTTGGCCGGCTCGCTGAACACGGTGCGGATCTGGGACTGGCGGCGCGAGTTCCGCACCGGCGCCCCGCGGAGCCAGGGCCAGGTGCCGACCGGCTCGCACTCCTTCGACGACGCCACCGTCTTCACCGACGGCACCGGCCTGGTGGTCGGCTCCGGCGCCCCGGCGCTGGCGGCCGGGGCGCCGCGCGGGGCGCTGTCGATCCAGACCGCGGGCTGGTGGCCCGGTGTGGTAGCGGTCGGGGCCGGCGACTACCTCGGCCTCGGCGGGCGGCTCCACATGGCGACCGAGGCGGTGACCGCCTCCGGCGCCGGCACCGCCACCATCCCGGTCGCGCCGCCGCTGCGCGTCGCCGTGGCGCTGGCCGAGCCGCTGGTGCTGAGCCGACCCACCGTGCCGATGCGGCTCGTCTCCGACGACGAGGCGGCCAACCCGACCCGCCCCGGCCGCTTCACCGCTGTGACGATCCGCCTCGAGGAGGCGCCGCCGTGAGCGACGGCTTCGGAACGTATCCCTTTGTCCCACACGGCTCCCGCCGCGGTCCGGTTGGGTCAATGGGGACACGGCAGGACTGCCTGCCTGGCCCGACCCGGTCGCGCCGCATGCTTCACCGCTGTCAGGGTTCACCATCTCGTCCAGCTTGAAGCGGCTCAGTCGGGGCCAGGGACGCCACGACGCCGCGCAGCAGGTCGATCGGCACGGGAAACACGATCGTGGAGCTCCGCTCTCCCGCAATGGTCTGCAGCGTCGAGAGATAGCGCAGCTGCATCGCCTCCGGCCTGGCCGCCAGGATGGCCGCCGCCTCGGCCAGCTTCGCCGCTGCCTGCTGCTCGCCCTCCGCGCCGATGATCCTGGCGCGCCGGGTGCGCTCGGCCTCGGCCTGCTGGGCAATGGCTCGCACCATACGCTCATTGATGTCCACGTGCTTGATCTCGACATTCGTCACCTTGATGCCCCAGGCATCGGTCTGGCGGTCGAGGATCGTCTGGATGTCGCTGTTCAGCCTGTCGCGCTCGGACAGCATCTCATCGAGCTCGTGCTTGCCGAGGACGGAGCGCAGCGTGGTCTGCGCGAACTGGCTCGTCGCGGCCATGAAGTCCTGGACCTCAATGACGGCCTTGTCGGCGTCGACGACCCGGAAGTAGATGACCGCGTTGACCTTCACCGAGACGTTGTCGCGCGAGATGACGTCCTGGCTCGGCACGTCGAGGACGACCGTGCGCAGGCTCACCCGCACGAGCTGCTGGGCAAAGGGGATCAGGACGATCAGCCCAGGTCCCTTGACGCCGGAGAAGCGACCGAGGGTGAACACCACGGCGCGCTCGTACTCGCGCATGATCCGGATCGCCGACAGGAGGACCCCGAGTATCAGAAGGGCAATGACGATGTAGGCGATCGCGCCGATGGGCATGGCCCTCTCCCTCACCCCCGCGCCGGCCGATCCGCCCCGGGCTCGACCACAAGCACCAGCCTGTCGCGCGCCGTGACCCGTACGCGCTGCCCCGGCGTGAGCGGCGCGGCTGCGCGTGCTCGCCAGCGTTCGCCGTGAACCCAGACCTCGCCTTCCTGCCCCGCCCAGGTCAGCACCTCCCCGGGGCTGCCGAGGAGCGCCGCCTCGCCGGTCACGACCCGGTGCCGATGCGCGCGGATGGCGGCGGCCAACACGACGAGCAGGAGCGCCGCGGTCGCAGCTGTCGCCGTCGCGACGACCGGCCAGGACAAGCTGAAGCCAGGCGCGCCGCTGTCGAACATCAGGACCGAGCCGATCACGAAGGCGGCAATGCCGCCGGTTCCGAGCACGAGCGAGGGAGCGAAGGCCTCGGCCACCATGAGCGCGATACCGAGCAGGACCAGTCCGGCCCCGGCGTAGCTGATCGGTAAGAGGTTCAGCGCGAACAGGCCGACCAGGAGGCAGATGGCACCGATCACGCCGGGAAGGACGGTGCCGGGCGCCGCGGCGAGCTCGAAGAGAACGCCGTAGATCCCGATGAGCATCAGGATATAGGCGATGTTTGGGTCGGTGATCGTGGCGAGAAATCGCTCCCGCCAATCGGGCTCTACCGCGATGATTCCAAGGCCTGTGGTCTCAAGCTTCCTGCCCTGCTGCCCGACGCGCACGACACGGCCGTCGGCTTGGCGCAGGAGGTCCTGGAGATCAACTGCCAGGATCTCGATAACGCCTTGCTCGAGGGCTGCTTTCGCCGAGAGGCTCGCCGCGGAGCGCACCGCGCGCTCGGCCCAATCCGCATCGCGGCCACGCAGTTCGGCCAAGCCCCGGATGTAGGCGGCGGCGTCGTTGACGGCCTTGGCCGTATGGGCCTCCGTCGTGGCATCGTCCTGGTCGTTCCTGCCGTCATTGCGGGACCGGCGGCCGAGAGGCTGCGGCCCACCGCCGAGTTGCACGGGGGTGGCCGCGCCGAGGTTGGTGCCGGGCGCCATGCCGGCGAGGTGGCACGCATAGAGGATGTAGGTACCGGCGCTCGCCGCCCGCGCGCCGCTGGGGCCCACATAGGCGACGATCGGCAGCGGCGAGGCGAGGATGTCGCGGACGATCTCGCGCGTGGCGGCGTCGAGGCCGCCGGGCGTGTCCATCCGCAGGACGACGAGCGCTGCGTTGCGGTCGGCGGCGGCTCTGAACCCCCGGCGCAGGTAGTCCGTGGTCGCCGGCCCGATTGCCCCGGTCACGTCCAGCAGAACCGCCTCGCGTGCCAGCGTCGCGCGAATCTGGGCGAGGCAGGCAACGATGAGGACCACGATGACGATCGCCGATCGCAGATCCCGCCTTCCGGCGCTCGAGCCCATGCCGACGGCATCCCTCGTCCATCGTTGGACACCTGGGCCCGCCTTGCGAGCCAGGGCCAGTGGCCTCGCACTCGGATGGCGGAGAGGGCGGCTGCACCTCAGGACCTATTGCCTGTACGTCCCCCTGCGTCCGGCGGCGCCCCGGCGGCGCCCTGGCGGCATCCGTACAAAGGTTAGCACGCCATCAGCGGCCTCGTCTTACAGGGCGTGGCGCGCTGCTCCAGCCGCCTGCGGTTGCGCCGCTGCACGAGCCCCCCCGGTGCTAAGCTGGCCCACTGTGCGTGCCGATGCGGCTCGTCTCCGACGACGAGGCGGCCAACCCGATCCGCCGGCCGCTCCGCCGCGGCGATTGGGACGAGGGTTCGAATGGCGCTTGGAGCTCCAGTCGCCCAGGCTCCAACCATTCTCGATCCACATGAGCGGCGTTAAAAGGCGCTGAATTGGCCTATCTTCAACCCACAACCATGATGGTTCGCATTCGGACCGACCGCGGGGTTTCGCCCTCTGGGCATAGAGTCTCCAGACCTTGTGGGTGGACCGATGCGGCCAACAAGGGCCGACCCTATGAGCTCAAGGTAAGCTCAAGCCGTCCGCGCTGCCGCCGCCCTTCTACCATTCTGCGTCGTCGTCCGCTTAGCGAAGCAACGGGCGGCATCGGAGCGAACGGAGGCGAGACACGGTCCCAGGCTGGGGTCGGCGCGGTTCGCGGAGCATCCCTCCGTCACGACCGGCGTTCGTTCGGGCCCGGCGAGAAGGACAGGCTTGGACATGCACCACCCCGAGGCTCCGGACCTCACGGCGGACGGGCGCAAGCGACTGGCGGAGCTGGCGCAGCGGCACGGCGTCAGCCTGGACGCGGCGCTGACCTTGCTGCGCGCGCTGGCCGCGGGCGGCGGCTCGATGGCGCAGTTCAGCCATCCCGAGCTGGGCGGCCTGGGCCAGTGGGCGACCGGCGGCATGGTGATGGTCGGCGACATGTTCAACCAGGGCCTGCGGCAGCGCGTCGACGGCCTCGGGAGGGACGTTGTTGCGCTCCTGCAAGAAGGCTCGCCCTTCGCGGCCGTCGGGCTGGAAGCGTCCGATTCGGGGGAGTCCCGGACGCAGGGGATCCGGCCGGGCGCCGTCTGGTGGCCAACGGAGCTCGGCGCCCCCGCGGCGACGGGCGGCCAGAACGCCATGCGCTACGCCTACTTCCCCGTGGCACGCCGGCTCGCGATCCACCACGACGGGACGCTCAGCCTGTACGACACCGGCGAACACCGCATCACCGGCGTTTCGCAGCAGCAGTCCGCTGGCGGTGGCACCATCGCCTTGTCGAGCGACGCCGGTCCGCTCCGCCTCGACACTCTGCGCCGTGTCGATCCAGGCCCCGCGCCGGACCCACGCTCGGTGGCCACGGCCGCCCGCGCACAGGAGACGTCGTCGGCCTCGGCCGGGTCGCCTCCGCCATCGCAGGCGAGGGAGGACGGCGATCCCCTGGCGCTGATCGAGCGGCTCGCCGAACTGCATCGCCGGGGCGTCCTCACCGAGGAGGAATTCACGACGAAGAAGGCCGAGCTGCTGCGGCGGATCTGACGGCACGCTCAACGGTCGGGGCGTACCGCCACGGTAACGAACGGCGCATCCGGCGCGACGGGCGGGTCGTGGATCCAGACCTCCGGTTTCTTCGTCTCGAACGGCCCGGTTGGTGTGCTGACGGCGATATCGTCAACGTCCCCCCAGAACGATGCCCGAAGCCGTCGGGCGCCGACATGCCGATCGGATAGAGAAGTGCCACCCGTGCCCGACCGGCCCGTGAAGCCAGACCTCTACGAGCACGTGGAAGTCCGGCGGGTCGAGCCGGCACGCGTAGCCGCTGACATGGCGCACCGGAATGCCCAGGGCGCGGCACAACACGATCGCGAGGTGCGCGAAATCGCGGCACACGCCGGCACACAGCGCGAGCGTATCGAGCGCCGCGGTGGACTCGTCCGAGATTCCACTGGCGCACTCCAGGTAGCCTCGGATCCACTCGCAAACGGCGCTTGCGCGCACATGGCCGCAAGGCGCCTCGCCGAACATCCTCCGCGCGAAGCGCTCCGGGCGATCGGACGGGCAGTAGCGGCTGGGCAGCAGGAAAGTCAGCAGGGAAAGGGGCAGCGCCGCGGAGGGGGCCTCGACGATGGCCGCCGGATCGCGAGGCGCGGGGCCGCGCGGCTGCCGCCTTGTAGCGCAGGCGCAGCTCGCCGGGCAGGCGGCGATCTGCAGGAGGCGGTACCCGAGCTCGGGGCCCGCCGAATGCTCGACCGGCGAATCGGGGTCGAGGGTCAGGCGCTCCGTCAGGATCGCCTGGCCATCTCAATCTCCCGCCGCCTCCAGGTTGAAGACCATGGGAATAGGCTCGTCGGGGCGGTACCCCAGAGAGCGGCCGAGGGTGAACTCCAAGGGCGCGGCTCCTGGGCCTGTGCGGCGGGGCCTCGCAAGGCGGCGCGGACGCGCGAGGAGGTCCGCACTGCGGCGGGCCGGCGCCATGTGATGGCATACCCTGTGCAACGCCGTAGAACCTTTCGCGACGCGAGCGGTTCAGTCCGCCGGATTCCATGCCCATGCTGAGCGACTACTCTCCCGGCCCCTACTACTGCGAGCTGACGCGCGGCGGCCCGGCGCAGCTGGTCCGCGACCGTCTGGAGGTCCTTCCGGCCGACGAGCTGGCCAGGCGCGCCGCCGACGCCGAGGCCGAGCTGCACGACCGCGGCATCACTTTTACGGTCTACACGGGGAAGGACGCGGTCGACCGTGTCCTGCCGTTCGACCCGATCCCCCGCGTGCTGTCCGCGGAGGAATGGCGTCTCGTCGAGCGCGGGGTGTGCCAGCGTGTGGAAGCGCTGAACCTGCTGCTGCACGACATCTACCACGACCAGCACGTCCTGAGGGACGGCGTGCTCCCGCGCGACCTCGTCCTCGGCAACGCCAATTGGCGCGAGGCCATGCGCGGCGTCGACCTGCCGCACCGCACCTACGTGCACGTCTGCGGCATCGACATCGTCCGCGACCGTGGCGGCGACTTCCTGGTGCTCGAGGACAACGCGCGCACGCCGTCCGGAGTCAGCTACGTGGTCGAGAACCGCCACACGATGCAGCGCGCCTTTCCGGACCTGCTGGACGGCATCGGCCTGCGCTCGGTGGACGACTACGGCCGCCGCCTGCTCGAGGCGCTGCGCGAGGTCGCCCCTGCCGGCGGCGGCGACCCCCGGGTCGTGCTGCTGTCCCCCGGCGGCTACAACTCCGCCTACTTTGAGCACGTCTTCCTGGCGCGCGAGATGGGCGTGCCGCTGGTCGAGGGCCGCGACCTCGTCGTGGACGAAGAGGACCGCGTCCATATGCGCACGACCGGCGGGCTCGCCCGCGTCGAGGTCGTCTATCGCCGGATCGACGACGACTTCCTCGACCCGGAGGCGTTCCGGCCGGACAGCATGATCGGCGTGCCCGGGCTGATGCGGGCCTACCGCGCGGGCAAGGTCGCGCTGGCGAACGCGGTGGGCACCGGCGTCGCCGACGACAAGGCGGTGTACGCCTACATCCCGCGCGTGATCCGCTACTACCTTGGCGAGGAGCCGGTCCTGCCGAACGTCGAGACCTGGGTCTGCCGCGAGCCCGAGGCGCTTCGCCTCACGCTGGACCGCCTCGAGGAGCTCGTCGTGAAACCGGTCGGGGCCTCGGGAGGCTATGGCATCACCATCGGCCCGCGCGCGAGCCGGCGGGAGTTGGAGGAATGCCGCGCGCGGCTGCTCGCCGATCCGGCGAACTACATCAGCCAGCCCTGCCTCGACCTCTCGGTCTGCCCGACCCTCGTCGAGGGGGAGCGCGTCGCACCGCGGCATGTGGACCTGCGTCCCTTCGCGGTGACAGGCGTGCGGACCTGGGTGCTGCCGGGCGGGCTGACGCGCGTCGCGTTGCGGGAGGGGTCGCTGGTGGTGAACTCGTCGCAGGGCGGCGGATCGAAGGACACCTGGGTCCTTGGCTGACATCCTCCTCGCCCGCTCCGCAGAGGACATCTTCTGGCTCGCGCGCTACGTCGAGCGCGCGGAGAACCTGGCGCGGATCCTCGACGTCAACGCCACCTTTGCGCGCGACCGGCGCGGCGCGCAGGACTGGCTCCCGGTGCTGCAGCTCCACGCCGACGAGGCCCGCTTCGCTGAGGAGCACGGGCCGCCGGACGCGGAGGCGGTCCTGCGCTTCTACGTGACCGACCGCTCGAACCCGACCTCCATCGTCAGCGCCGTCGCCGCGGCGTGGGAGAACGCGCGGGCGCTGCGGCCGCTGATCTCGACCGAGATGTGGGCGCAGCTCAACGTCTTCCACCGGTGGCTCGGCGAGCTCGACGCAGCCGAGGCGCTCGCCCCCGCCGGCCTCGCCCGTCTCCTCGGCCGGATCAAGGAGGCGTGCCAGACCCAGGTCGGCATCACCGAGGGCACGCTGCATCGCGACCAGGCGTCCTACTTCCATCGGCTCGGCCGCTTCGTCGAGAGGGCGGACCAGACCACGCGGCTGCTCGACATCAAGTATCACGCACTGCTGCCGCGCCCGACCGATGTCGGCTCGCCGGTGGATGTCACACAATGGGATGTCGTGCTGCGTTCGGCCGCCGCGCACCACGCCTACCTCCGCGTCGTGGCCGGCGGAGTCACTCCGGCGGGCGTCGCCGGGTTCCTCCTGCTGCACCCGCGCTTCCCTCGCTCGGCCGCCTACTGCGTCGGCGAGGCGGACCGCATGCTTGGCCTGCTGCGTGCGCGCGAGGGCCTCGCGGGCGGCGTCGTGGCGCAGCAGTTCGGCGCCCTCCTCGCCTTGCTGCGCGCGCTCACGATCGAGCGGGTCATCGCCGACGGGCTGCACGAGTTCCTCGACGGCGTGCAGCGTCGCCTGATCGCGGCGACGGGCGACATTGCCGCGGCCTACTTCCGCGGCACCGCGCCGCCCGCCCAGGCCCAGAGCCCGGGCTGAGGGGAGCCGCGATGCCACTCCTCGACATCTGCCACGTGACCACCTACCGCTACCGGCAGCCGGTCGCCTTCGGCGAGCACCGCATGATGCTGCGCCCCCGCGAGGGGCATGACCAGCGCCTTGTGGAGGCGCGGCTCGACATCACGCCGGCGCCCGCGGAGCTGCGCTGGGTGCACGACGTCTTCGGGAACAGCGTCGCCGTGGCCCGCTTCTCGGGACGCGCGCGCGAGCTGCGCTTCGAGAGCCGGGTGCGCCTCGACCACCGCCCCCTGAACGCACTCGACTTCCAGATCGAGGACTACGCGGCGACCTTTCCCTTCTCCTACGGCATGGAGGAGATGCCGGACCTCGCACGGTCCATCGAACGGCACTACGCGGACCCCGACCATGCCGTGGATCGGTGGGCCAGGCAATTCCTGCGGCTCGAGGGGCGCGAGGCCGGCACCTTCGACCTTCTGTCGGCGATGACCCACGCCGTGAAGCGGGACCTGACCTACGTCGCGCGGCACGAGCGCGGCATCCAGGACCCGGCTACGACGCTCAGGCTCGGCAGCGGCACCTGCCGGGACTTCGCGGTGCTGATGATCGAGGCGGCGCGCTCGCTCGGCCTCGCCGCCCGCTTCGTCTCCGGCTACCTCTATAGCCCCGCCCGCGACGGCGGCGGCCATGTGGGCGGCGGTTCGACCCATGCCTGGGTGCGCGTCTACCTGCCCGGCGCCGGCTGGGTGGAGTTCGACCCGACGAACGGCATCGTCGGCAACCGCGACCTGATCCGCGTCGCGGTGACGCGCGACCCCGGGCAGGCGCTGCCGCTGCACGGCACCTGGACCGGCTTTCCGTCCGACAGCCTGGGCATGACGGTTGAGGTGAGCGTCATCTCTGCGCCATCCGACGAGGCGGCACCGCGCGCCGCGGGCGCCGCTGCCGCGACCGATGCGGCTGAACGCGCCGGCGGCGCAGGAGCGGCCCCGCCGGGCGGAGCCGGCACGGAGCTGACCACCGAGGCCGCCCCTTCTCCACGGCGCAACCGTATCGAGAGGAGACCTTCCTGATGCTGATTCGCGCCGGCTTCGAGATCGCCTACGACTGCCCGCAGCCGACGCCGATGTTGCTGGCGCTGAGCGTCCACCCCTCCCGCATGCCCGACCTGGTCGGGCCGCACCGACTCGAATTCGACCGGCCGATCGGGGCCACGGATTACCGGGACGTCTACGGGAACATCTGCACGCGCATCGTCGCGCCGGAGGGGCGCACGACCATGTCGACCGAGCTCCTGGTGCAGGACCCTGGGACGGTGGACGCCTCGGCACCGGAGGCCGTCCAGCACGCGGTGCAGGAGCTGCCGGACGAGGTGCTGATCTACCTGCTCGGCAGCCGCTACTGCGACACCGACCGGCTACTCGACACCGCCTGGTCACTGTTCGGCCAGACCGAGCCGGGCTGGGCGCGGGTGCAGGCCATCTGCGACTACGTGCACGATCGGATCACCTTCGGCTACGAGCACGCGGACCCGACGCGCACCGCCTGGGGCGGGCACACGGACCGGCGCGGCGTCTGCCGCGACTTCGCGCACCTCGCGGTCACGCTCTGCCGCTGCATGAACATCCCCGCGCGCTACTGCACCGGCTACTTGGGCGACATCGGCGTGCCGCCCGTCGACTTTCCCATGGACTTCAGCGCCTGGTTCGAGGCCTACCTCGGCGGCCACTGGCACACCTTCGACGCGCGGCATAACACGCCCCGCATCGGGCGCATCCTGATGGCGCGCGGCCGCGACGCGACGGACGTCGCCATCGCGACGACCTTCGGCCCCTGCACCCTCGCGGGGTTCCAGGTGGTGACGGAGGAGGTGGCGCCGGCTGCCGCGCCGTCGGGTGCCATGCCGCCCGCGGCGCGGCAACCGGCCGGTGGCGACGACGCCTTGCAGCCGGTCAGCGCTCGTCCGTCCGGCGCGCCCTCCGCCGCCGACCAGCCAACCGGGCTGGGATCGGTCGGCCAAGCCCTCTCGGACGACCGTGGCCTGCCAGGCGGATGAGCCATGATGGCCTGCCGGCGCTCGAGGTCGTCAACGAAGCCGGCTCCTCCGCTGTCGTCCTCCTCTGCGAGCACGCCTCCAACCACGTGCCGGCGGAATACGGGCGCCTAGGCCTGCCGCCCGAGGAGCTTCGGCGGCACATCGCCTGGGACATCGGCGCCGCAGCGCTGGCGCGGAGCCTGTCGGCTCGGCTCGACGCCCCTCTCTTCCTGGGCGGCTGCTCGCGCCTCGTGATCGACCTCAACCGCCCGCTCTGGTCTACCACGAGCATCCCCGAGGTGAGCGAGAGCACCGCGATCCCGGGCAATCGGACCATCAGCGCCTCGGAGCGGGAAAGACGGGCGGCGGCCTGGTTCCACCCCTTCCACGGCCGCGTCGCGGCCTGCCTGGACCGTCGCGCAGCCGAGGGGCGGCGGACGGTCGTCGTCGGCGTGCACAGCTTCACGCCGGTCTTCCTCGGGGTGCGCCGCCCGTGGCACGCCGGCGTGCTGTACGCGCGCGCGTCCGGGCTCGGCCGGGCACTCGTTGCACGGCTAGCCGCGGCGGGCGGCCTCGAGGTCGGTGACAACGAGCCCTATCGGATCGAGGTCGAGCACGACTACACGGTGCCCGTGCACGGCGACGCGCGCGGAATCGACGCGGTCCTGCTGGAGGTGCGCCAGGACCTCCTCGACGCCGCCGACGCTCCGGAGGCCTGGGCGTCCAGGCTCGCGGCGGCGTTGGCCGAGGCCGTAGCCGGCGCAGGGGCCACGCTGTAGGCGGTGAGGTCTTGTTGCCCGCTGCTCGCGCCGGTGCCTCGGCCAACGTCGCAGACCCGGTCGAAGACGTGGCGGGACAGGTCTCAGCGGGTCGAGGCGTCGGGGGTTCTGACCTGACGGGTCCGCCGGGCATAGCGAGGCAGCACAGCGCTGCGCCATTCCCGGGTGCTGCCGTCCCGGGCCTGCAGCCGGGCGCGGGGAACGGCGACCTCCAGCGGCCCGAACGAGCCGGTGAGCCGCCGTGTCCGTGCCCGTGCCGATGGCCGGCAACCCCACCGCGCTCGTAGCGCCCCCCGGCCCAGCGCCGCCTCGAGCTCTTGCTCCACCAGCTCCTCGATCAGACCGCGGATCCGGCCCCGAAGCCCAGCCTCGATCGGGTCGAACCAGGCCTCCCCGGAAAACAGCGCCTGCTCGGCAAGCCCCTTGCTGCTATCCTTCCCCATGGCGTGGTCTCCACCGGCGCGCCAACGCCGGTCTTGGCTCCTTGAACAAGCCGGAGACTACGCTACTCCGAATTCCCACCACATCCGCGACGGCACCCCACTGTCGCTGTCACCTGCCTCCTCGCTGGCGTCGGTCAATCCGCGTACTGGTTTGCCGCCTGGATGATCGGCCGCCAGCGCGCGACCTCCTCCTCCAGGAAGCGACGGTGAAAGGCCGGGGTAGCGCGATCCTCGGTGGCCGGCTCGGTGACGAGTTCGGCGAAGGGTATTGTCAACTCGGCGCATGCCGGAACGAATATTCGCAATTTCCGCCTGCCGGAGTCCGTGGCAGGCGGACGTTTGATGCGCGGCGCCGGCATCGAAGGCCCGCGGGTTTTCACCGCACGGCGGGCCCCGAGCTCAAGTTGACAATGCCCACACCGAGCACGAAGTCGAGGTTTGCGGCGCGGCAGAAGTCGAGCACCTCGGGGGCGCAGTAGTGGCTGTCGGCCCGGATCAGGATCGCCACCCTGGGCCAGTGACTGCGGATCTCGCGCACCAGGCGGCGAAGGAGGG
>DASQVL010000356.1:0-4311 GCA_035640795.1 Crenalkalicoccus sp.
CGACGGCGTGATCACGAAGGATGAGCTGCCGCAGCCGCACCGTCGCGGGGCGCGGCCGGGCGAGGCGCCGCAGCCGGGCTGAGCGGGGCGTGGGTTGCCCTTGGGGGAGGAAGCGAACTTCCTCCCCCGAGACCCCCTCCGTCCTTTTTCTGATCCTTTCTCCTTGGCGCTTGCCCGGTCCGCCTGGAAGACTCCAGGCGAGCACGGACCGACACCCCCCGAGCCGGGCTCACCCCAACCATGCTACTCTGCCGCCGCACGCGCCGATCGGGAGATGCACATGGCCTATCGTCGTCTGCTGCTGCCGCTGACCGGCACGGCGGCAGGGGAAGCCGCCCTCGCCACCGCGCTGATGGTCGCCCGCATCTGGAACGCCCATGTCCACTGCCTGCATGTGCGCGTGGACGCGCGCGACGTCGCGCCGCTGGCCGGGGAGGGCCTCTCCGGCGCCATGATCGAGGAGATGATGGCGGCGACCGAACGGGAGAGCGGCGAGCGGGCCAACCGCGTCCGCAGCCTCTTCGAGCGTTTCGCCGAGACCGCTGGCGGCGTGACCCTGGCGATGACGGCGGAGGCCGCGCTGAAGTCGGAGGGCCCGACCATCTCCTTCGAATCCATGGCGGGGCGGGAGGAGGACGTGGTGGCGCAGCAATCCCGCCTCTACGACATGGCGATCGTGGCGCACCCGGAAGGTGGGGAGGATGTCTCGTCGAGCGATGCGCTGCACGCCGTGCTGTTCGACAGCGGCCGCCCCGTGCTGATCGCGCCGCGCGAGGCGCCGGCGACCATCGGCACCCGCGTCGCCTGCGCCTGGAACGGCTCGGCCGAGAGTGCCGCGGCGGTCGCGGCCGCGCTGCCCTGGCTGCACCGCGCCCAGGCCATCCGCGTGCTGTTCGCCGACGAGTATCAGCGCCGCGGCCCAGGCGTGGACGGCATCGTCAGCTACCTGCACTGGCACGGCATCCGTCCGGAGACGCAGCTCTTCAAGCCGATGACCAAGGATGTCGGCGCGGGCCTGCTCGGCGCCGCGCGCGACTTCGGCGCCGACCTTCTCTGCATGGGCGCCTACAGCCATTCCCGACTGCGCCAGCTGATCCTGGGCGGGGTGACACGGCACGTCCTGGAGAACAGCGACATGCCCGTGCTGATGTGCCGCTGAGGCTGCTGCGCCCGGCGGCCGCGCTGCTGCCGGACTACGGGACCTCGGACCCGGAGAACATCGCCTCCCTCCGCGTGATCGAGGCCAATGGCGGCAGGCTGGTCGAGCGGGGCACGCACCCGCCGCCCTATCCGCCGACGCCGATGCTGCGCTACCGCATCAGCCTGCCGCGCCCCTGACCCAGATCGCGGCGAAGCTGACGGGGTGGTGCAGGAAGCGCGCCCAGCGCGGCTTGCGGGCCACCCACGCCTGGTCCACCAGGCCCTCCTCCAGCGCTTCCAGCGCCCAGCCGGCGGCGCGCGCGGCGCGGAAGTGGTCGCTGAGCAGGTGGACATGGCTCTCGATGGTGGCGGAGGAGCCGTCGGCGCGGTCGAAATGCGTCGGGATGCCGCACATCAGCATGTGGGGGTGGTAGCCCACCAGCACGAAGCGGGCGCCGGCAGGCGCTGCCAGCCGCGCCGCCTCGGCATAGAGTGGCGCGAGCTCCGGCAGGTGCTCCTCCGCCAGCACCATCAGGATCAGGTCGTATGCTCCGCCGGGCAGGAAGGTGGCGCGCACGTCGCCCTCCGCCAGGTGGTCATAGGTCCCGCCCGCCTCGGCCCGCGCCAGCATCTCCGGCGTCAGGTCGAGGCCGGTGAGGCGCCGCACGCCGCGGCCGCGCAGCCAGGCGCCGATGCGCCCCGTCCCGCAGGCGAGGTCCAGCACATGCGCGGCCGCCGCCCAGTCGAGCTCCAGCCGCCCGAGCAGCCGCAGGTCCATCTCCGGCGGCACGCTGGCGTCGTAGGTCGGCGCCCATTCGGCATAGCCCGCGCGAGGCGGCAGGACGGGGTAGCGGCGCTGGTCGAACAGGGCGTGGTCCATGGCGGTCTCCTGGCCGCGCCGTGCTGCCACGCCGGCCGGGCCGCGTCACGCTGACCTCCCGGTGAAGCGCCGCGTCATTGCCGCCGGTGATGCCGCTCATCCCGCCACAGGCTTGGATGCGAAGCTGCGGCCGCCCCATCTCCGGGCCCGAACCGGCGGGCCAGCCCCGCCCCAGGAGACCGCTCATGATTGACCTGCGACCCTTCGCGACCCTCGGCGGCGCCGACCATGGCTGGCTGAAGGCCCGCCACCACTTCTCCTTCGCCGACTACCATGACCCCGCGCGGGTGAACTGGGGGCGGCTCCGCGTCTGGAACGATGACGAGATCGCGCCGGGCACCGGCTTCGATCCGCACCCGCACCGCGACATGGAGATCATCACCTATGTCCGGGAGGGCGCCATCACCCACCGCGACAACATGGGCCATGTCGGCCGCACCGAGGCGGGGGATGTGCAGATCATGTCCGCCGGCACCGGCGTGATGCACAGCGAGTACAACCTGGAGCCCGGCACCACGCGGATCTTCCAGATCTGGATCCTGCCGGACCGCCGCGGCGCGAAGCCGCACTGGGGTGCGAAGAGCTTTCCCAAGGCGCAGCGGGAGGCGGGCTTCGAGGTGCTCGCCTCCGGCCGCGCGGCCGATGCCGGGAACGGCGCCCTGCCGATCAACGCCGATGCCGCGGTGATGGCGGCGACGCTGAAGGCCGGGCAGGTGCTGCGCCAGCCGCTCGGCCCGGGCCGCGCCGCCTACCTGGTGCCGGCGAAGGGCGCGGTCACGGTGAACGGCACGAAGCTCGGCACGCGCGATGGTGCCGCGATCCGCGACGAGGCGGCGATCGAGATCGCCGCGCAGGAGGATGCGGAGCTGGTGCTGGTGGAGGTCGCGGCGGAGTAGCGAGCGCCGCCTCGGACCGGTAGCGGCCTGACCGTGCAGGCCGACACCGGTCCGGCCATGCTTCGGCCCGCGCTTCACGCCCTGGCGCGCCCGCCTGCGGCGGTCGCGCTCAGGGCGATTGCGGGCCAGGTGGCCGACCGGACTACCGGCGGCTGGCGGCGAGCGAGAAAGCGAGCGGCAGCCAGGGCTTGTCGGGCCAGCGGTACAGGCCGGAAGCGTCCTTCACCAGCGCCTCGAACATGCGCCAGGGAATCGCGTCGTGTTCGCGCAGCCACTCGAGCGTGAGCCCCGACCCGATGAGCCCGGTGATGACCTCGCCCAGCGGGTGGATCCAGTTGTAGTCCGTGGCACCGGCGAGCCGCGCCTCGGGATCCACGTAGTCGCCCGGCTCCTCGGTCACGACGGGCTCGCGCGAGAAGTAGGGGGCGAAGAACCCGGGCATGCCGTCGGAGGAGCGCCTGGTGTCGTCGAACACGTAGGCCGCGGGGTGCGCATCGGCGAGGTAGAGCGACCCGCCCGGGCGGAGCATCGCCGCCACGATCTCCGCCCAGCGCCGGATGTCGGGCAGCCAGCAGAGGGCGCCCCAGGTCACGAAGACCAGGTCGAAGCCGCGCGGCGGAGGGACCGCCCGCGGCGTGTCATAGACGTCCGCCTGGACGAAGCGCGCGCGGTTGGAGAGGCCCAGCTCGCCCGCCAGCGCGCGCGCCGCGTCGATCGCGGGTGCGGAGAAGTCCAACCCGACCACCTCGGCGCCGCGCTGAGCCAGCGTCAGGCTGTCCGCGCCGAAGTGGCATTGCAGGTGCAGGACGCGCCTGCCGCGGACCGGGGGGAGTTCCGCCTCCTCGATGGCGTTCAGCCGACCGTCTCCGGCGCGCAGGCCGGACAGGTCGTAGCCGCGGGGGCCGAGATGGACCCCGACCCGCTCGTCCCAGCTCGCGCGGTTGGCGCGGAGCCATTCCGGTTCGGCCATGGCACGCCCCTCCGTCGGGCCCGGCGGCAAAGCCACGCCGGTGTCCGGCCCCGATTGTGCCACGCTCACCTTCCGCCCCCCAACGCGTGCTCGACACGCTCCGGCGTCCGCGTGTCGCGAAAGCTGGCCGGGAAGCGCCGCAACAAGCCGATGGCGCGGTCGGTCTCCCCGAGCAGCAGCGCCCCGGCGTCGGAGGTGATCGCCCCACCATCGAAAATGCTTCAGCAGCGCACGGAGCGGACCAGCAGGCCGCTGAAAAAAGGCTGGTGTTCCGATCCGAAGGGCGCCGCACCGGCGGCGAACTGCGGAATCGGGACACTAGGGCGTTTTCACCCGTGCCGTGCACGGCTGAAACGCCCTAGCGCCTTGTTCTTGATCGCATTTCCCGCGGCGAACCGCGCACACTTCGCCTGGAAATGCTCTAG
>DASQVL010000357.1:0-2593 GCA_035640795.1 Crenalkalicoccus sp.
ATCCCCGGACGCGTCGTGCAGCTCCTCGTCGCGCAGGGGGATGCGGTCGCCCGCGGCCAGGTGCTGGCGGTGCTGGAGGCGATGAAGACCGAGCTCCGCGTCGTGGCGCCGGCGGACGGCATCGTCGCCCATCTCGGCTGCGCGGTCGGCGACGCGGTGGAGGAGGGGACGGAGATCGTCACCCTCGCCGCGCCAGCGGCGTGAGGCGCGTCATGCCTCAAGCGCCGCCGCGGCCTCGGCCGGCTTCGCCGACCGCGCAGGTCATACCGCCTTGCACAAATCCTGACTTGCAGCCTGCGAAGCAGGCTGAGCGGCCGAATGGCCGCCGCGGCAAGTGCCGCGCAGCCAAGCGGCCGAAGGCCGCGCCGGCGCTTGAGGGCGGTTGTGTGTCAACACAAACGCAGACCGGCATCAGATCGCCCGCAGGAAGTAGTCGCCCAGCGTCTTCAGGCCGATGCGCACCAGCACGATGGTGCTGGACGGGAAGTTGGTGTTGGTGGTCGGGTCGATCGCGTAGCGCTTCAGCAGCCGCGCCTCCAGGATGAAGCACTCATCCTCGTAGCCCGCGACGCCCTGGATCAGCACGGGCTTGCCGAGGCCCAGGTCGTAGCGCATGCCGGCGCTGACCCGCCAGTACGGGCCGATGCGCGCGGTGAAGCCGCCGCTCACCTCGTCGCGCGCCTGAATCGGATTCAGGAAGGGCACCGGCGGCGCGTAGAGGTAGCCGGCATAGAGGCTGACCGGCCCGAGCGAAAGCGTCGCCACCGTGTCGGCGAGCCGCCGCTCCAAGGGCCGCCGGCCGTCCAGCCGGATGCGCCCCGTGACGTCGAGCCAGGAGACCGGAGAGACGCTCAGCCGCGCCACATAGTCGGAACCACGGCGCTCCAGCCCGGTATTCGGGTAGGGGTTGAAATCGTCGTTGATCAGGCGGTAGGAGCGGCCGAACAGCCCCTCGATCTGCCCGCCATTCGGGAAGTTCCAGGCGCCGCGCAGCGCGCCGTCCACGCGCGTCCCGCCCTCCTGCCGGTCGAGCCCGGGGAAGCGGTTCAGCGCGAACAGGTTGGCGTCGGTGAACTCCAGGTCCACGCTGTCCTCGTTGGGCAGGTTGGTCTGCCGTCCCTGCTTCGGGCCGGTGACGAACTGCACGCGGGGCTCGATCACCTGCGTGCCCCAGCTGCCCGCGCTGCGCACGAAGGGCATGCGCCAATCCACCGCCGCGCGGATGTTGCCCACCGCGTTGGTGCCGTTGGCGTCCGGCAGGTTGTCCGGCGGGTTGCCCTGGCCGAGCGCATGGTAGCCGCGCGCGTTGGAGAGCAGCCGGAAGGTCCAGACGCCGCCCACCGGGTCCACCTCCGGCCGCTCCCAGTAGAGCCGGGCCGCGAGGCGCTGGGCCTGGCTGCCGATCGTCCGGTAGATGCCGTAGAGGCTGCTGTCCAGCGTCAGCCAGCCGCCAAGCACCTGCTCGCGCGGCGCGCGCTCGTAGTAGAGGTTCGGCAGCACGTAGGGGATCTGCGACACGTCGTCCGTGGTGCGCAGGCCCTGATAGATGCGCGCGTCGAAGCGGGCATAGCCCTCGGTGCCCCAGAAGCCCTCGAGGTAAGCCTGGCTGGTCAGCACGCGCTGGTACTCGAAGCGGAAGGTCTGCAGGTAGAGCTGGCTGGTCGCGCGGTTGGCGTCGAAGCCCGCGCGCCAGTGCTCGTCGATGCTGAAGCGGCCCTTCATGAAGATGTGGCCGGCTAGGCCGGTCTGGCCGGCGGAATCCGTGCCGTTGAAGCCGCCGATCGAGGCCTGGCCGGCGATCTCGCCGAAGTTGAAGCGCTTGCGGTACTCCAGCAGCGTGTTCGGGTCCTGGCGGGTGGAGAAGAGCGGCGTGACGGTGAGGTCCGAGCTGCCGTCGATCGCCCAGTAATAGGGCGTCTCGATCAGCGCGCCGAGGAAGCGCGTATAGCCGAATTGCGGGAACAGGAAGCCGGAGGCGCGCGGCGCCGCCGGATCCGGGTGCGAGAGATAGGGCGTGTAGAGCACGGGCACGCCGAAGAAGCGCACCTGCGCATCCCGGTAGGTGATGCGCAGGTCCTGCTTGTTCTGGGTGGCGCGCCGTGCCTGCACCTGCCACAGCGGCGGCGCCGTCGGGTCGTCGGCGCAGAGGTCGCAGGAGGTGTAGACCGCGCGCGCGAGCTCGTTGATCGTGCCCCCCGTGCGCCGCGCGCCGTTGGCGGCAAGCTTGCCATTGGCGGCCAGCAGCGCGCGCACGCCGAGCAGCACGCCGTCGCGGAAGCGGTCCTTGAGCTCGGCCTCGTCGGCGAACAGCACCTGGCCGTCCGGCTCCAGCAACTCCACATGGCCGCGCGCGGTGGCAACCCCGGTGTTGCGGTCGTAGGTGAACTCGTCGGCGCGCAGCAGCCGCTCGCCCTGCCAGGCCTCCACATGGCCGCGCGCCGTCACCACGCCGCGGTTGCGGTCGTACTCCACCTCGTCGGCCATGAAGGTGACCGGGGCGCGGCTCGCCTCGCCGCCGCCGACGCCGGAGAGCGGCCCGGCCGCCCGGGCCGGTGGCGCCGCGGCGCCACCGCCCTGGGCCAGCGCCGTCGGC
>DASQVL010000358.1:0-19749 GCA_035640795.1 Crenalkalicoccus sp.
GCGCTGTTCCGGGGGAGCAACCTGCTCGCCCTGCCGGCAAGCGGCCGGATACAGCGCACGCTGCGCCCGGCACCGAAGCCCGTGAAAGGCGGCGGCGCGGCGCAGCCGGCCTCGGCGCGCGGGCAGCGCGGGCGGAAGGCGCAGCCTGCCGGCGGATTGAGCAGCGAGGGGGCGAGGCCCGGGATCTGCCGCAGCATCTCGCCGCGCCGGTTGCGCCCGGGCACGCTGCCGATGAGGCCCGCCGTGTAGGGATGCAGCGGCGCCTCCAGCACCGCGGCGACCGGCCCCTGCTCCACGATGCGGCCGGCATACATGACCGCGACCTCATCGGCGAGGCCGGCGACCACGGCGAGATCATGCGTGATCCAGATCAGCGCCGTGCCGTACCGGGCGCAGAGCGCCTGCACCTCCGCCAGGATCTGCCCCTGGATCGTCACGTCGAGTGCCGTCGTCGGCTCGTCCGCGATGATCAGCTCCGGCCGGTGCAGCAGGGCGATGGCGATGGCGACGCGCTGCCGCATGCCGCCCGAGAGCTGGTGCGGGTAGGCGTCCAGCCGTTCCTCGGCTGCGGCGATGCCGACCTGGCCGAGCGCGTCGCGCGCCCGCGCCCGCGCCTCCGCCCGGCTGACGCGGCCATGGGCGCGCAGCGTCTCCGCCATCTGCGTGCCGATGCGGAGCACCGGGTTCAACGTCAGCATCGGGTCCTGGAAGATCATGGCCATGCGATCGCCGCGCAGCGCGCGCATCTCGCGCTCCGGCAGGGCGAGCAGGTTGCTCCCCCGGAACAGCGCGCGGCCGGCGACGACGCGGCCCGGCGCGTCCACCAGCCCCATGAGCGAGAAGCCGGTGACCGACTTGCCCGAGCCACTCTCCCCCACCAGGCCAAGCACTTGGCCGCGGTGCACGGCGAAGGAGACCTCCTCCACCGCGCGCACCACGCCGGCGCGGGTGAAGAAATGCGTGGTGAGGCCCTGCACCTCGAGCGTCGGCGCGCTCATGTCGCGCTCCGCGGGTTCAGCACCTCGCGCAGCCTGTCGCCCACCAGGTTGATGCAGACGACGGCGAGGAGCAGGGCGAAGCCCGGGTAGAAGCTGATCCAGTAGGAGCCCGAGAGCATGTATTCATAGCCATTGGCGATCAGCAGGCCGAGCGAGGGCTCGGTGATCGGCACGCCGAGGCCGAGGAAGGAGAGCGTCGCCTCCAGCGCGATGGCACGCGCCACCTGCACCGTGCCGACAACGATCAGGGGCGGCAGGCAGTTGGGCAACAGGTGGCGGAACAGGATGCGGTGGAGCGGCAGGGCGAGGCAGCGCGCCGCCTCGATGTATTCGCGCCGGCGCTCCACCAGCGCGGTGCCGCGCACGGTGCGCGCGTAATAGGCCCATTCGACCACCACCAGGGCGAGCACCACGTTCAGCACGCCCTTGCCCAGCAGCGCCAGGATCATCAGCGCGGCGAGGATCGCCGGGAAGGAGAGCTGGAGGTCCACGAGGCGCATGATCAGCGTCTCGAGCCGGCCACCGGCATAGGCCGCGAGCAGGCCGAGCGCGGCGCCGATGGCGCCGGCGATCACCGCCGAGCCGCCGCCCACCAGGAGCGAGATGCGGAGCCCGTAGAGGATGCCGGAGAACAGGTCCCGCCCCTGGTCGTCCGTGCCGAGCCAGGCGGTGAAGCCGGCCCCGGTGGGGCTGCCGGGCGGCAGCTTGCCATCCAGGATATCGAGCTGGGCGAGGTCGTAGGGATCCTGCGGCGCGATCCAGGGGGCAAGGAGGGCGGCGAGCGCGACCAGGAGGACGCCCGCGAGGCCGAGCAGCGCGGCGGGCGAGGCAGCGAACTCCGCCACCACGCGGCCGGCCGGCGTCTCCGCCCGGCGTGCGGCGGCGGTGGCGCTCATCCGCGCGCCTCCAGCCGCACGCGCGGGTCGAGCGCCGAATAGGCCAGATCCACGGCGAGGTTGATCGCCACGAACATCAGCACGATGACCATCAGGTAGGCGACGATGACCGGCCGGTCGAGCTGGCTGATCGAATCGATGATCAGCTTGCCCATGCCGGGCCAGGCGAAGACCGTCTCCGTCACCACCGAGAAAGCGATGGTCGAGCCGAGCTCGAGCCCGACCACGGTGATGACCGGGATCAGCACGGTGCGCAGCACATACGCCGTGACGATCCGCGCAGGCGGGAGGCCGCGGGCGCGGGCGTAGCGCACGAAGTCCATCGGCAGCGTCTCCCGCACCCCGGCGCGGGTGAGGCGGATGACGAGGCTGATCTTGAAGAGGGCGAGGTTGAGCGCCGGCATCGCCATATGGGCAAGGCCGTCCGCGGTCAGGAAGCTCCACCGCGCGCCGAGCAGGGTCGCCGTCTCGCCGCGCCCGCTCGCCGGCAGCCAGTGCAGGTCCACCGCGAAGACCATGATGAGGACGAGCCCGACCCAGAAGGTCGGCAAGGAGAAGCCGAGGATGCTGCCCGCCATGATCCCCCGCGCGAGCAGGGCGTTCGGCCGCAATCCGGCATAGAGGCCGAGCGGCAGGCCGATGAGCAGCGCCAGGAAGGTCGCGCCGAAGGCGAGCTCCAGCGTCGCCGGCATGCGGCTCAGGATGAGACGGAGCGCCGGTTCGTTGAAGACGAAGCTGCGGCCGAGATCGCCGTGCAGTGCATTGCCGAGGAAGAACAGGTATTGCCGCCAGAGCGGCTGGTCGAGGCCGAAGGCGGCGATCGCCCGCGCGCGCTCCGCCTGGTCGGCCTCCGGGCTCACCAGGATCTCCACAGGGTCGCCGATCAGGTAGACGCCCAGGAAGACGAGGACCGACATGGCCAGCACGACGCCCGCCGCCTGCAGCAGCCGCCGCAGCAGGAAGACGGTCATCGCGCGACGGCCGGCCGGATGTCCTGCGCGCGGGTCAGCTCGTCGGCCCGCGCCATGTGCGCGAGGCCGCGGCGCATGGCCCAGATGTTGGTCTGGATGTGCAGCGGGATGATGGCGACGTCCTGCATCGCCAGGCGCTGCGCATCCTGCAGGATCGCCTCGCGCTTCGCGTCGTCCAGCTCGCGCAGCGCCGCCTCGATCATCGCGTCGAGCTTCGGGTTGGCGTAGCGGCCGCGGTTGGAGGCGCCCCAGCCGCGCTCCCGGTCATAGGTCGCGACCAGGTTGCGCAGCGGGTGGGAGCCCTCGGGGTTGGAGCCCCAGCCGATCAGGTAGGCGGAGAATTCCTGCTTCGCGGCGCGGGAGATGAAGGTGGTCCAGGGCTGCGCCTCGACCGCCGTGCGCACGCCGATGCGCGTCCACATCTGGCCGACCGCCTGGATGATGCGGGAATCGTTGATGTAGCGGTCGTTCGGGCCGTTCAGCTGGAGGCGGAAGCCCTGCGGGAAGCCGGCCTCGGCCAGCAGGCGCTTCGCCTCCTCGGGGTCGGCCCTCGGCGCCGGCAGGTCGGGGACGTAGCTGAAGATGCCGGGCGGCAGGAACTGGCCGGAGGGGGTCGCCGCCCCCTCCATCACCCGCTCCACGATCGCCTGGCGGTCTATGGCCAGCGAGAGGGCGCGGCGGACCCGCAGATCCTGCAGCGGGTTGCGCGCGATGGGCTGGCCGTCATTGTCGGTGACGAAGGGCGTGGGTCCGGTGCGGCTGAAGTCGAGGCCGAGGAAGATGATGCGGAGCCCGATCGCCTCGGACAGCGTCACGCGCTGGTCGGCGCGGAGGCGCTTCAGATCGCTGGTCGGCACCTGGTCGATGAACTCGACATCGCCGGCGAGCAGCGCCGCGGTGCGCGCCGCGTCATTGGTGATCATGCGGTAGGTGACGCGCTGGAAGGCCGGACGCTCCCCCCAATAGTCATCGTAGCGCTCGAACTCGATGCGGTCGCCGTTGCGGTAGGAGACAGCGCGCCAGGGCCCGGTGCCGATCGCCGTCTTGCCGCTGTTGAAATCCTCCGTCGTCGCGCCCTCGTGCGTCTCCTTGTCCAGGATGCGGATGTTGGAGAGGCCCATCGGCATCAGCGGATAGGGGCTGTCCGTGCGCAGGCGGATGGTCAGCTTGTCCACGATCTCCACCGCGCGGATCGGGCGGGTATAGATTGCGAAGGAGGACGGGCTGTTCGGCACGTTGGGGACGCGGGCCAGGGTGAAGGCCACGTCCTCCGCCGTGAATGGGCTGCCATTGTGGAAGCGGACGTTCGCGCGCAGCCTGAACTCCCAGGTCGTCTCGTCCACCGCGCGCCATTCGGTGGCGAGGCCGGGGACCAGGCGGGCCTGGGCGTCGTCCTCGACCAGCCGGTCGAAGATCATGTCGGCGACGGCGTTGTTGGGTGAGAGCTGGTGGTAGTGCGGGTCGAGCGAGGTGACCGGGGCGCCGACCGCCATGGTCAGTTCCTGCGCGCCGGCGCAGGGGATGGCGGGCAGCACGAAGGAGGCGACGGCGACGAGGCATGCCGCCCGCAATGCTCCCGACATTCTCACCCCCGGTACCGTTCCCAGCCCCTGCCTGTGTAGCAGGCAGGGGCCGGGGCTGCCAGCTTCCGGGCGAGCGGGCCGGGCGGCGAGGCTCGGGCCGTGACACACCGACCGTCGCGGCGACGGCGGCAGCGCACGGCCCCTCTATTCCTCCGTCGCCGGGGCGACGGGCAGGATCGCCGTCTCCTTCACCGTGGCGATGGCGAGCAGCGTCTCCAGCCGCTGCACGCCGGGCTGGCTGCGCAGCTCCTCGTTCAGGAAGGCGTCGAGCGCCGGGAGGTCCGGCAGGCGGAGCTTCAGCAGGTAGGTCCAGCTGCCGGTGACGGCATGGCATTCCAGCACCGCCTCCAGCTTGCGCACGGCCTTGCGGAAGGAGGCATCGTCTCGGCCGGGGGCGACGGCGGCCAGCACATGGACCAGCAGCGGGCAGCCGGCGGCGGCGGGGTCGAGATCGGCGCGCCAGCCGCGGATGACGCCGCGCTCCTCCAGCCGCTTCACCCGCTCGGCGGTGGCGGAGACGGAGAGTCCGGCGACCTTGGCGAGCTCCGCCAGCCCCGCGCTGCCATCCTTCTGCAGCGCGATGGCGATGTTGCGGTCGATCTCGTCCATGGGACAAGCCTAGTCAGCCGGCCGGACCGCCCGCAAGCGGCGGCGGCACGGGCCGGAAGGCGGCGCCCCCGGCCCGGCCGGTCAGACGTAGTGCTCGGCCAGCGGCCTGAAGCCGTTGAAGCCCTGGCTGGCATAGGTGGTGACGTAGGCGCCGGTGGTCAGCAGTTCCACCCGGTCGCCGGCCGCCAGCGCCAGGGGCAGGCGGTAATTGGCCTTCTCGTACAGCGTGTCGGTGCTGTCGCAGGATGGGCCCGCGATGGTCACCGGCCCCTCCGCCGCCCCGTCATGCGGGGTGCGGAAGGCGTATTTGATCGCCTCGCCCTCGGTCTCCGCCAGGCCGCCGAAGCGGCCGATGTCGAGGTAGACCCAGCGCACCGGGTCGTCCTTCGCCTTGCGGGAGACGAGGACGACCTCGCTCGACACCACCCCGGCGTCGCCCACGATGAAGCGTCCCGGCTCGATGACGATCTCCGGCAGGGCGTTGCCGAAATGCCTCGCGATGGCGCCCATGATGGTGGCGCCGATCTCGTCGATCTCCGGCACGGCCGGGCCGTAGCGCACCGGGTAGCCGCCGCCGAGATTGATCATGCGGAGCTTCACCCCGGCCTCGGTGAGGTCGGTGAACAGCAGGGCGACCTTGGCGATCGCGGCCTCGTAGGCGGCGGTGCGGGTCTGCTGGCTGCCGACATGGAAGGAGAGGCCGAAGGGGTCGAGGCCGAGCTCGCCGGCGAGCAGCATCAGCTCCTTCGCCATCTCGATCTCGCAGCCGAACTTCCGGCTGAGCGGCCACTCGGCCCCGTCATTGCCGACCAGGATGCGGCAATAGACGCGGCTGCCCGGCGCTGAGCGGGCGAGCTTGCGCAGCTCCGCCTCCGAGTCGAAGGCGAACATGCGCACGCCATGCGCGTAGGCGGCGCTGATCGCGCGCTCCTTCTTCACGGTATTGCCGAAGCTGATCGCCTCGGCGCGCGCACCGGCGGCGAGGCAGGCCTCGATCTCCTCGAGGCTCGCCGCGTCGAAGCAGGAGCCGAGGGAGACCAGCCGCTCCAGGATCGGGCGGGCCGGGTTGGCCTTCACGGCGTAGTAGACGCGAGCGAGCGGCATGGCCGCGGTGAGGCGCCGGTAGTTCTCCTCAATGCGGTCCACGTCGAGCACCAGGCACGGCGTCGCCGGGGCGACATCGCGCAGGAAGCGGGCGACCTTCGGGGTCATCGCGCCTCACTCCTCAGCATGTCGAGGACCACCGGAACGGCGGCGGCCCCAAGTTGACGAAACGGTCGAACGAACCAGCGACCAGGTGGACCGCCGTGTGCCAGCCGAGGCCGGCCCCCGACGGGGTTGCCAGAACGCTTGACGTCGTTGCGTAAACCTTGCGCCGCGGTGACCGGTCAGGTGCGCCTTGATGGAGGGGCGCCGCGGTTCCGTGGGCCTGGGGCCAGAGGCACGTGCGTATTGCGTCTGCGCCGCATATAGGCGGCACGACGCCAAGGGGGAAGCGGAAATCGCACCTCCTGCCCGAAAAACTTTCCAGGGACCGGGCCGGTGGCCGGAAACTCCCCCAGGGGGCAGGGTAAGTTCCGGCTGATCCGCTTGCCGGGGCGGGGGTTGGCCGGCGATTCGCCCGGCGGGGGTGCAGGCCCCGGCTGGCGTCGAGCGCACCCTCGACCGCGGCTGCGCGGCGCGATTCGGAAATGGCCGGAACGGGGAAACGGCCCTTGTTCAGCCCGACAGGGACCAGGGTTGTGGTGACGCGGAGCGCTGGGCCTGTGCGTCGGAAATGGGATCAGAAGAAGGATGGAGGGGGTTTGGGGGAGGAAGTTCGCTTCCTCCCCCAAGGGCCACCCACGCCTACCTGATCAACCCGGCCATCGGCGAGGACGGATCCGCCGTGTCCTGCTTCGGCATTCGCCCCGCCAGGTAGGCGAGCCGCCCCGCCTCCACCGCCGCCTTCATCGCCCGCGCCATCCGCACCGGGTCCTTCGCATGGGCGATCGCGCTGTTCATCAGCACCGCGTCGCAGCCCAGCTCCATCGCCTCCGCCGCGTCGCTCGCCGTGCCGACGCCGGCATCCACCAGCACCGGTACCCGCGCCTGTTCCACGATCGCGCGGATCATCACCGGGTTCTGCACGCCAAGCCCGCTGCCGATCGGCGCACCCAGCGGCATCACCGCGCAGCAGCCCATCTCCTCCAACCGCTTGGCGGCGATCGGGTCGTCGCTGCAGTAGACCATCACCTCGAAGCCATCCTTCAGCAGCGCCTCCGCCGCGGCGAAGGTCGCCGGCATGTCGGGATAGAGGAAGGGCGGCGGCCCCAGCACCTCGAGCTTCACGAGGTTCCACCCGCCTGCCTCGCGCGCCAGGCGCAGCGTGCGCACGGCGTCCTCCGCGGTATGGCAGCCGGCGGTGTTCGGCAGGTAGGTGTAGCGGTGCGGGTCCACGTAGTCTTGCAGCATCGGCGCCTTCGGGTCGCCGAGGTTCACGCGGCGCACGGCGACGGTCACGATCTCCGCACCGGAAGCCGCGATGGCGCGCCCGGTCTCCTCCAGATCCTTGTACCGGCCGGTGCCGACGATGAGGCGCGAGCGGAAGGGGCGGCCCGCCACCTCCCAGGCGTCCTCGGCGCCGAAGGTGTTGCCGTCCATGCTCAGCCTCCGCCGATGAAGTGCACGATCTCCAGCCGGTCGCCGGCCTCGAGCGCCGTCGCCGCATAGGCGGAGCGCGGCACGATCTCCAGGTTGCGCTCCACCGCCACCTTGCGGGTGTCGAGCCCGATGGCGGCGAGCAGGTCGGCCAAGGTCGCCGGCGCCGGCACCTCCTGCGCCTCGCCATTGACCGTGATGGTGATGCTCGGTCCCATGCCGCGAATGTGGCGAGGCTGCGGAGGGGGGGCAAGGAGGGCAAGGGCGGCCGGCGCCCCACGTCAGCGCCAGGGCCGGGCCGGCGCTTGCCCCGCCGAAGCGCCCCGTGCTAGCCCGCCGGGCCCTGCCAGGCCGGAGCCGGTGCCGTGACCCCGCCGCTCATAGCCGTCCTGAACGGCCCCAACCTGAACCTCCTCGGCACCCGCCAGCCGGAGATCTATGGCGCGGCGACCCTCGACGACGTGGAGGCGCTCTGCGCCGAGACGGCCGAGGCGCTCGGCCTCGCCATCGACTTCCGCCAGACCAATGGCGAGGGCGAGCTGATAACCTGGGTGCAGGAATGCCGCGGCCGGGCCAACGGCATCGTCATCAACCCCGCCGGCTACACCCACAGCTCGGTCGCCCTGATGGACGCGCTGCTGACCGCGGAGCTGCCGGTCATCGAGGTCCACATCACCAACATCCACCGGCGGGAGGCCTTCCGCCACCGCAGCTATGTCTCCCGCGTCGCCACCGGGGTGATCTGCGGCCTCGGCATCCAGGGCTACGCCCTGGCGCTGCAGGCGATGGCCGGGCTGATCGGGGCGGAGGAGGCGGAGGCGACGCCATGAGCGGCATCCAGTTCGACCCGGAGGCGATCCGCGCCCTCGCCCGCATCCTGCGGGAGACCGACCTCACCGAGATCGAGCTGGTGGAGAAGGACAGCCGCATCCGGGTGGTCCGCGCCGCGCCGCAGCCGGTCGCCCCGCTCCCCTGGGGACCGCCGCCCGTCCCCGCTGCGCCCGCCATGGCCCCGGTCACCTCCGCCACCGCGCCGCCGATGGCCGCCGCGGCCGATGCGGTGGACCCGAAGCATCCGGGCCTCGTCACCTCGCCCATGGTGGGTGTCGCCTACCTCTCGCCGGAGCCGGGGGCGGCGCCCTTCGTCACGGTGGGTGCCCAGGTCACGCAGGGCCAGACCCTGCTGCTGATCGAGGCGATGAAGACCTTCAACCAGATCCGCAGCCCGCGCGCCGGCACCGTCACCCGCATCCTCATCGAGAACGGCGTGCCGGTGGAATTCGGCGAGCCGCTGCTGGTCGTCGAATAGGGCGGCAGGCCCCGTGTTCGGCAAGGTACTGATCGCGAATCGCGGCGAGATCGCGCTGCGCGTCCACCGCGCCTGCCAGGAGATGGGCATCCGGACCGTCGCGGTGCACTCCACCGCAGACAACTCGGCGATGCATGTGCGCCTGGCGGATGAGAGCGTCTGCATCGGCCCGCCAGCGGCGCGGGACAGCTACCTGAACGTCGCCGCCATCCTCTCGGCCGCCGCCATCACCGGCGCCGACGCGATCCACCCCGGCTATGGCTTCCTCTCCGAGAACGCCCGCTTCGCCGAGATGGTGGAGGCGCATGGCATGGCCTTCATCGGCCCGGCGCCCGAGCACATCCGCATCATGGGCGACAAGGTGGCGGCGAAGGCAGCGATGCGCCGGCTCGGCGTGCCGCTGGTCCCGGGCAGCGACGGCGCGCTCGCCTCGCTCGAGGAGGCGCGCGGCGTCGCCGCCGCCATCGGCTACCCGGTGCTGCTGAAGGCGGCCGCCGGCGGGGGCGGGCGCGGCATGAAGGTGGCGGAGGATGAGCCGGGGCTGGAGGAGGCCTGGCGCGTTGCCCGCGCCGAGGCCAAGGCCGCCTTCGGCGACGACAGCGTCTACCTGGAGAAGTACCTGGACCGGCCGCGCCACATCGAGCTGCAGGTGCTGGCGGACAGCCACGGCAACGTGATTCATTTCGGCGAGCGCGACTGCTCCCTGCAGCGGCGCCACCAGAAGCTGGTGGAGGAGGCGGGCTCCCCCATCCTCTCGCCGGCGCAGCGGGACGCGCTCGGCGCGCAGGTCACGCGGGCGCTGCGGGAGATCGGCTACCGCAACGCCGGAACGCTGGAATTCCTGTGGCAGGATGGTCGTTTCGCCTTCATCGAGATGAACACCCGCCTGCAGGTCGAGCATCCGGTCACCGAAATGATTTGCGGCGTGGACCTGGTGAAGGAGCAGATCCGCATCGCCGCCGGCGAGCGACTCGGCTACGGGCAGTCCGAGATCCGCTTCCAGGGTCACGCCATCGAATGCCGCATCACGGCGGAGGACCCGGAGAGCTTCGTCCCCTCCCCCGGCCGCGTCACCACCTTCCATGCGCCGGGGGGCCTCGGCGTGCGGGTCGATTCGGCGCTCTATTCCGGCTACGCCGTGCCACCGCATTACGACAGTCTCATCGCCAAGCTGGTTGTGCACGGCACGAGCCGGCGGGAGGCGATCGCGCGCCTCAGGCGGGCGCTGCAGGAGATGGTGGTGGACGGCATCCACACGACGATCCCGCTGCACCTGGCGATCCTGGAGGACCCGGAGTTCGTCCGCGGCGACTACACCATCCATTGGCTGGAACGCTTCGTGGCGGGCCGCCGGGCGGATTAGAGCAGATCGCGGAGGGGCGTGAGCGCCCGGGAGCGTGACTCTGCTCAACAAACGATGTACTAAAGCGGCTTCCGTGAGCGCAGCCGAGTGGAAACCGCTCCGGCCCCAGCGGGGCGATCACCATCCGGCAATCCCCCCCGCCGCGCTCGCGCCCCCGGGCCCGGCACGGCATACTGCCGGGGTGAGCCGCCGCCAGATCGACATCACGCCGGACCTGATGCTGCGGGCCTATCGCGCTGGCCTGTTCCCCATGGCGGAAAGCCGGCGCGGCGACCGGCTCTACTGGCTGGATCCGGAGCGGCGTGGCGTCATTCCGCTGGATGGCGGCTTCCATTTGCCGCGCCGCCTGCTGCGCACCGTGCTCGCCGAGGGCTTCCGGGTGACGGCGGACGTGGATTTCGCCGGCGTCATCGCCGGCTGCGCCGCTCCCGCCCCGGGGCGGGAGGACACCTGGATCAACCCGGAGATCGAATTCCTGTTCATCGCGCTGCACCGCCAGGGCCATGCCCATTCGGTGGAGGTGTGGGAGGACCGGGCACTGATTGGCGGCCTCTACGGCGTCTCGCTCGGCGCCGCCTTCTTCGGCGAGAGCATGTTCAGCCGCGCCCGCGACGCCTCCAAGATCGCCCTCGTCCACCTCGTCGCGCGGCTCCGCCTGGGTGGCTTCACCCTACTGGACGCGCAATTCCTGACCGAGCACCTTGCCCAGTTCGGCGCGCGGGAAATCCCCCGCGCCGACTACAAGCGGCGCCTCGCCGCCGCCGTTTCGGCCGAGGCGCGCTGGCTGGCGGCGCCGGACCCGGCGGCGCTGGCGGAGGAGATCCGCGCCCTCCGTCCCGTCCCCTCCTGCCCGTGAGCCGCGGCGCATGAGCGAGGCCGAGGCGGCGCCCCTCGCGCGTCGCCGCACCCAGTCCGGCCGCGCGACGGCCGAGGTGGTGCACTCCGCCCTGGCGGGCGGCAATGCGGAGCTCTTCCCCCGCATCCTGGCGCTGCACGTGCCGGAGGGCGCGATGGTGGCGGATGTCACCTACGGCCAGGGCGTGTTCTGGCGGCGCGTCCCGCCCGGCCGCTACCGGCTGCTGGCCAGCGATCTCGCGACCGGCACGGATTGCCGCGCCCTGCCCTATGCCGAGGCCTCGCTGGACGCCGTCGTGCTCGACCCGCCCTATCTGGAGGGTCTGCTGCGCGCGAAGGTGGCGACGCGGGGTGGCCAGGGCAGCCATGCGGCGCTGCGCAGCTACTACGCCAGCGGGCAGGAGGATGGGCAGGGCAGCGGCCGCTGGCACCAGGCGGTGCTCGACCTCTACTTCGCCGCGGCGGCAGAGGCGCGGCGCGTGCTGCGCGACCACGGCATCCTCATCGTCAAGTGTCAGGACGAGGTCAGCGCCAACCGGCAGGAGCTGACGCATGTGCAGATCGTGACCGGCCTCGCCGCCATGGGCTTCTACGCGCGCGACCTCTTCGTGCTGCTGCGGCCGAATCGGCCGGGCATCGCGCGGCTGCTGCGCCAGGTCCATGCGCGCAAGAACCACAGCTACTTCCTGGTGTTCCAGAAGGTGCCGGCGGGGCAGGAGATCGGCCGCTACCGCACCCGCGACCTGCCGCCGCGATGATCACCGGGCCGGACTTCATCTGGCTGCACTTTCCGAAGACCGGGGGGACGGAGGTCGCGGCCGTGCTGCAGGCCCGGTTCGGGGAGAATTCGCGCCTCGCCTTCGACACCGACGGCGCCATCTGGCACCACAGCATCGCCGAGAGGCAGCGCCATGATCCGGGCTTCGTGGCCGGCGGCCGGGCGGTGATCTGCGGCTTCCGCCGGCTGGTCCCCTGGCTGATCAGCCGGGTGGAGTTCGAGGTGCGGCGCAACCCGCAGCACCGGGTGACGCGCGCCATGGTGCGGCAGGGACGCTTCCTGGAGGCCTCGGGCATCGAGTGCCGGGCGGACGCCTATGCCCGCAAGTATTCCGAGCATCCGGTCGCGGCCTGGATCCGGCAGGAGCATCTGGTCGAGGATTTCTGCGCCGCCTTCGCGCCGCATCTCCGCTTCGACCCGGCGCGCATCCAGGGCCGGTTCCACCAGCGCAACGCCTCCCCGCCCGGGGCAATCCGCGACCCGGTCTTCTGGTTCACGCCGGAGGAGATGGCGGAGCTCTATGCGGCGAACCCGGTCTGGGCGGGGCTGGAGCGGCAGCTCTACGGCGCGACGCTGGCGGAGGCGGCCTGAGGCCGCTCGGGCCTGTGCCTTCGTCTTCCCCCAAGGGCAACCCACGCATGCGCCCGCCGCACTTGGCGCCCGCCCGCCCATGGGCCATCTCCTCGGCGCCGAGCGTCCCCGCGCCGGGCGCCCCCGCGGAGCCACCCATGTCCGACCGCCTTTCCCTCGCCAAACAGCGCATCCGCGTGCTGCTGCTGGAGGGCGTCTCCGACAGCGCCGTCGCGCTCTTCGCCGCGGCCGGCTACACCAATGTCGAGCGGCTGCCGAAGGCGCTGGATGGCGCCGCGCTGGCGGAGGCGCTGAAGGGCGTCCACATCCTCGGCATCCGCTCCCGTACCGAGGTCACCGAGGCCGCGCTGGCCGCCGCCGACCGCCTCGTCACCATCGGCTGCTTCTGCATCGGCACCAACCAGGTGGATCTGGACGCCGCGCGCCGCCGCGGCATCCCGGTGTTCAACGCCCCCTTCAGCAACACCCGCAGCGTGGCGGAGCTGGTGATCGGCGAGATCGTCATGCTGCTGCGCGGCGTCTTCCCGAAATCGGTCAGCGCCCACCAGGGCGGCTGGGACAAGTCCTCCGAGGGCAGCTACGAGGTGCGCGGCCGCACCCTCGGCATCGTCGGCTACGGCAATATCGGCAGCCAGCTCTCGGTGCTGGCCGAGGCCTTCGGCATGCGCGTGATCTACTACGACCACGCCACCAAGCTGCCGCACGGCAACGCCCGACCCTGCGCGACGCTCGGCGAATTGCTGGCCGAGGCCGACATCGTCACGCTGCACGTGCCGGAGACGCCGGAGACCATCGGCATGATCGGCGCCGCCGAGATCGCCGCCATGAAGCCCGGCGCCATCCTGATCAACAACGCCCGCGGCTCGCTGGTGGACCTCTCGGCCCTCGCTGCGGCGCTGCGCGATCGCCGCCTGCTCGGCGCCGCGGTGGACGTCTTCCCGGAGGAGCCGGCGCGCAACGGCGACCGGCTGCACACGCCGCTGCAGGGCGCCCCCAACGTGATCCTGACGCCGCATATCGGCGGCAGCACGGCGGAGGCGCAGACCCGCATCGGCGAGGAGGTGGGCCGCAAGCTGCTCGACTACAGCGACAGCGGCGCCACCATGGGGGCGGTGAACTTTCCGCAGGTGCAACTGCCGGCGCGGCCTACCGGCGCGCGCTTCATGCATGTCCACCGGAACGTCCCCGGCGTCCTCGGCGAGGTGAACCAGGTCTTCGCCCGGCGCGGCATCAACATCGCCGCGCAATACCTGCAGACGGATGGCGAGGTCGGCTACGTGGTCGTGGATTCCGGCGCCACACACGATGCGGAGGCGATGCTGGGCGAGTTGCGCGCATTGCCGGCAACCATCCGCGCCCGCCTGCTTTACGAGCGGCGCTGAGCCTCCACCCCTTCACCTCTCCTTGAGGTGACGCCGTAACTCCTCTGCATCTGCTAAATCACCTCCCTGTGGAGGGTGGCGGTCGGATGGGCAATCTGCCGATGTATCCAGCCCTGGAGCATGCCCCTGCCTCCACCCGCGGGCCGGGGCGGACCAGGGCGGCAGCGCAACTCCTGATCCGCTTGGCCCCCATGCTCCGCGGCCTGGCGTTGAGCCTGGCGTTGGCCGGGGCCACGATGCTTGGCGTCTCGGGCTGGCGGCAGATCGAGCAGCGGGAGGTGCGGCATATCACCGGCATCGCCGCGGCGAAGCCCGGCCTGTATGAACTCGGCGGTCCGCCCCTGCTGGAGGGCTTGGCCGCGCCGGTCGGGACGTCCGCGAGCGCGGGCGGCCAGTCGGCCGCACCGGCAGGAAACTGAGCGGTCCTCCTGGAGCGCTTTCCGCTCGCTATACTCGCGGCAACCCCTCTATCGCATTGATCGAAGAGCAGATTCATGCTCCCAGGCGCGCATGCCCGTCCGCGATCTGCTCAAGTCGCTTGCTTGTAGAGCAGATTCACTCTCCCGGGCGCACGCCCGTCCGCGATCTGCTCTACGCGAACAGTGAGAGCAGCGGCGAGGCGGCCGTGCCGCCGCCCGCCTTCTGCGCCTGCGCAAGGACATAGCGCTCGGCGAGCCGCTCCGTCTCCTTCGGGTCGGAGAGCTTGGCGAGGTCGAGGCGCGAGGTGATCGCCCGCGCCTGGGTCTCCACCGGCTGCACCGCGATCTCCGCCGGCAGCCCGAGCGCCCCGGTCACCACCCGCCGCAACACCGCATTGCCCAGGATGGTATAGACATTGGCATTCGCAGCGGCGTTCTCTACGAAGTAGAGCGCATCCGAGATGCCCGGGTTCTGTTTGTCCAGCCCCTGCTGGTACTGGTAGGTGACATAGCCGTCCGACAGCTTCTTGATCACCTCCGGGTCCTGCAGCCCGGCAAGGCCCTTGTTCTTAAGGTCGAGCGTCTGCGCCGCCGCCTTGAAGCGCGAGTCCAGCGCGGCGAGCAGCCCTTTCGAGGCACTCGGATCGGCAGTCAGCGCCTGCTTCACCAGGCCGGGATAGCTCACCTGGTCGGCAAGGCCGAGCGCGGGCAGCAGCACATTCAGCACGCGGGGATCGCTCAGCGCCTGCTGCACGGTCCGGGCCCCCTTCACCGCCGCCTGGAACTGCTTGAGCGCGGTGATGGTGACCGGGTCCTTCTGCTCCTGCGCCACGCCTTTCGTCTCGGCACCGGGCGCTTCCGCGAGGCGGAGCGCCGTGATCGCGGCGGCGGGGTCGCCCGCCGTCGAGCTGCCACCCGAGGCCGAGCCGCCAAGCAGCGTCAGCGCGAGGGACGGGTTGATCATGGGCCGACGCTGCGCCGAGGCGGGTTGATCCGCGGTTAATCGGGCAGCCCGATCTCGCCCCGCCCATAGAGCACGGCGTGACCGCCCATGCGCACGCGCTCACCCGCGAGGCGGCACCACAGCGTGCCGCCGCGCGCGCTTGCCTGGCGGCAGACCAGCGCCTCCCGCCCCAGCCGGGCGGCCCAGAAGGGCACGAGCTGGACATGCGCCGTGCCGGTCACCGGGTCCTCCGCGATGCCGGCCTTGATGGCGAAGTAGCGGCTGGTGACGTCGGCCCCCTCCGGCCCTCCCGGGGCGGTGACGATCACCCGCTCGCCCCCCGGCAGGGCGGCCAGCGCCCCGTGGTCGGGCGAGAGCGCTGCGACCTGCGCCGGGGCGTCGTAGACGCAGATCCAGTCGCGCGCCCGCCAGACCTCCCGCGGCGCCGCGCCGAGGGCCTCGGCGAGGCCGGCGGGCGGCTCGGCCGGCACGGCACGCATGGCCGGGAAGTCCAGCACGAAGCGCTCGCCCTCCCGCTCCACGCCGAGCACGCCCGACCTGGTGCGGAAGGCGAAGGGCCCGGCCTCGCCGAGCTCGGTCGCCAGCACGAAGGCGCTGGCGAGCGTCGCGTGGCCGCACATCTCGACCTCGATGACCGGGGTGAACCAGCGGAGGTGCCAGCCCGCGCCCTCGCGGACCAGAAAGGCGGTCTCCGAAAGGTTGTGCTCGGCCGCCATGGCCTGCAGCAGCGCGTCCGGCAGCCACCGGTCCAGCGGGACGACGGCGGCCGGGTTGCCGGCGAAGGGCCGGTCGGCAAAGGCATCCACCAGATAGAGCGGCAGTCTCATCGGAGGCCCTCCAGCCGGGCGGGGTCCAGGGTCACGGCATGGTCCAGCGGACCGTGACCGCGACCGTAGCCCGGCGCGGCGGCGATGGCGGCGCGAAGATAGGCGCGCGCGCGCATGACGGCTTCGCGCAGGGCGAGACCCTGGGCGAGGCCGGCGGCGATCGCGGAGGCCAGGGTGCAGCCGGTGCCGTGGGTGTGGCGCGTCATGATGCGCGGCGCGGTGAAGGCCTCGATGCCCTCGGGGGTTGCCAACATGTCGGTGACCTCCTCGCCCGGGAGGTGCCCGCCCTTCACCAGCACGGCGCGCGGTCCCTGGGCGAGCAGGGCGCGCGCCGACTCCGCCATGCCCTCGCGGTCGGCGATCCGGCGGCCGGTCAGCGCCTCGGCCTCCGGCAGGTTGGGGGTGAGCAGCGCCGCCATGGGCAGCAGCCGCGCGCGCAGCGTCGCCACCGCATCGGGCGCCAGCAGGGCGTGACCGCCTTTCGCCACCATCACCGGGTCGGCGACCAGCGGCACGCGCGCGGCGGCGGGGCCGATGGCGTCGCATACCGCGGTGATGGTGGGCGCGTCGTGCAGCATGCCGGTCTTCAGCGCATCGGCGCCGAGATCCTCCAGCACGCAGGCGATCTGCTGCGCGATGAAGGCGGGCGGCACGGGCAGCACGCCGTGCACGCCGGTGGTGTCCTGCGCGGTCAGCGCGGTGACCGCGGTGGCGGCAAAGGCACCGAGGGCGGTGATCGCCTTGATGTCGGCCTGGATGCCGGCTCCGCCGCCGCTGTCCGAGCCGGCGATGACGAGGACGCGGCCCTTCATGACCGGCGGTTGAGCGGAAGGGCTTTGCCCTCCCCCCCAGACTCCCTCACCCGCCAAAGGCCCGGAGGCCTTTGGAAACCAGGTTCCTGGGCATTGCCCGCTGGCATGGTCGGCGTCCTTCCCAAGGCGGGGTCCATGGCGCCCGTCAGAGGAGGGGGCAGCACCCCTCTGCCGAAGCCGTCACGCCGCCCGCTGCGCGCGCTCGCGGATCGCCTCCGCCAGCGTCGCCACGGTGCGCACCACCAGCGCCTCCTCCTCCGCCTCCGCCATCACCCGGATCACCGGCTCCGTCCCGCTCGCGCGGATCAGCACGCGGCCGCGCGCGCCGAGCCGCGCCTCCTCCGCCGCGATCGCCTCCCGCACCGCGGGATCGGCGAGCGGCGAGGCGCCGGCATAGCGCACATTCTCGAGGCGCTGCGGCAGCGGGTCGAAGCGGCGCAGCACCTCGCTCGCCGGCCGGCCTTCCTCCACCAGCACGGCCAGCACCTGCAGTGCTGCGATCAGCCCGTCGCCCGTGGTGCCGAAATCGCTGAGGATCACATGGCCGGACTGCTCACCGCCCAGGTTGCAGCCGGACTCGCGCATCTTCTCGCCGACATAGCGGTCGCCGACCGCGGTGCGGAGCAGCCCGACGCCCTGCGCCGCCAGGCAGCGCTCGAGGCCCATATTGGACATCACCGTCGCCACCACGGCGCCGCCGCGCAGCCGCCCGTCGCGGTGCCAGGACTGCGCGATCAGCGCCAGGATCTGGTCGCCATCCACCACCCGACCGCGCTCATCCACCAGCACCAGCCGGTCCGCGTCGCCGTCCAGCGCGATGCCGAGATCGGCGCGACGCTCCCGCACCAGCTCGGCCAGCGCCGCCGGCGCGGTGCTGCCGCAGCCCTTGTTGATGTTGAAGCCGTCCGGCTGGTCGCCGAGGCGCACCACCTCCGCCCCCAGCTCCCACAGCACGGTCGGCGCCACCCGGTAGGCGGCGCCATGCGCGGTGTCCACGACCACACGCAGATTCTCGAGGGTGAGGCCGCGCGGGAAGCTCGCCTTCACCGCCTCGATATAGCGGCCCGCCGCATCCTCCAGCCGGCTGGCGCGGCCGAGGCGCGCGGGTGCCACGAGCGCGGCCGCGAGGTCGCCCGCCATCAGCTGCTCGATCGCCGCCTCCTGCGCGTCGGAGAGCTTGAGGCCGTCCGGGCCGAACAGCTTGATGCCGTTATCCTCGAAGGGGTTGTGGGAGGCGCTGATCATCACGCCGAGGTCGGCGCGGAGCGACCGCGTGAGCAGCGCGATGGCCGGCGTCGGCAGCGGGCCCACCAGCACCACGTCCATGCCCGCGCCGATGAAGCCCGCGGTCAGCGCCGGCTCCAGCATGTAGCCCGAGAGCCGGGTATCCTTACCGATGACGACGCGGTGGCGATGTGTGCCGCGGTTGAAGAAGCGCCCGGCCGCCTGGCCCAGCCGCAGCGCCGTCACGGCGTCCATGGGCGCGCTGTTGGCGGTGCCGCGGATGCCGTCGGTGCCGAACAGGCGCCGTAGCGGGGCGGCGGTGGGGCGGGACTCCATTTCCAAATGCCTAGCAAGCGGGCTACGGCCGCGGAAGGCGCTTTCCCGTGCGGCCTCATACCGCCTTGCACAAACCGCTATCAGGCCGCGCAGGCCCGCCAGACCCGGAGCGCCTGCGCCGTCTCCGCCACGTCATGGACGCGGAGGATCGTGGCCCCCTGCGCCGCCGCGAACAGTGCCGCCGCCACGCTGCCGCCCAGCCGCTGCCCTGCCTCCGCCTCACCGGAAAGCCGGCCGATGAAGCCCTTGCGTGAGGCACCGACCAGGATCGGGCAGCCGAGCCCCGCCAGCAGCGGCAGGCGGCGCAACAGCTCCAGGTTGTGGGCCATGGTCTTGCCGAAGCCGATGCCGGGGTCCACCGCGATGCGGCTGCGCGGGATGCCGAGGCGCTCGGCCGTGGCCACCCGGTCGCGCAGGAAGCAGGCGACCTCCAGCGCCACGTCGGCGTAGCGCGGTTCCCGCTGCATGGTGCGCGGGTCGGTGCCCAGCATGTGCATCAGAACCACCGGCGCGCGCAGCCGGGCCAGCACCGTCGCCGCGCCGGGATCGTGGCGCAGGGCGGAGATGTCGTTCACCGCCGCGGCGCCCGCCTCCAGCGCGGCGGCCATGGTGGCGGCGTTGCGGGTATCCACGGTCACCGGGCCGCCGGGGGCCAGCGCCCGCAGCACGGGCAGCAGGCGGCGCCGCTCCTCCTCAGGCGGCACCGGCTCGGCGCCGGGGCGCGTCGACTCGGCGCCGAGGTCGAGCAGGTCGGCGCCCGCTTCACGCATGGCCTCGCCACGGGCAATGGCCTCGGCCGGGTCGTCGGCCAGGCCGTCGCCGGAAAAGCTGTCGGGTGTCAGGTTGACGATGCCCATGACCAGGGGCCGCGTCGCGCCAAGGCCGAGGAAGGCGGGCGGCGGCCGGGTCAGTGGCAGCAGCTTGTCGCGCCAGCTATCGGGGAGCTCCGCGATGCGGCAGGGCGGCGGGGCCTCCGGGCCGATCGGGCGGACCATGAGGAAGGCGGCGGGACCGCCCTGGAAGGGCAGAGCCTCCCCGGCCTGGACGGCGGCCTGGGCGGCGGGGCCGGTGATCAGGCCCAGGGGTTCGAGCCAGCCGTCCGGCACGGTGGGGCTGAGAGGAAGGGCGCTGCCCTTCCCCTCAAACTCCCCATCCCGCCAAAAGCCGAGAGGCCTTTGGAAACCGGGTTCTT
>DASQVL010000359.1:0-3398 GCA_035640795.1 Crenalkalicoccus sp.
ATTCGGCGGCCAGCGTGTCGAGGATCGCATCGAGGGTGCGGACGCCGTCCACCAGGCGCAGCACGGCCAGCGCCGTCTCGTCCGGCACCAGCATCCGCTCCGGCGCTAGCAGCACCCAGCGGCCGCGCGCCGCATCCTCCCGCAGCCGCACGCCGCGCGGCAGGCGCGGCACGGCGCTGCCCGGGATCACGGCCGGAAGGCGCCGGGCGGCGGCAGGCCCGGCTCCACATAGGCGAAGTGCAGCGCATCGAGCTGCGCCCAGAGCAGGTCGCACTTGAAGCGCAGGGCCCCCATCGCCTGCTCCTGCTGCTCGCGCGTCCGCGCCTCCCGCTTCACGTAGTCCAGGGCGAAGGCGACATCCTGCGGCGCCTGGGTCAGGCGCGGGCGGAAATAGGCGAGCGTCTCCTCCGAGATGAAGTCATAGTTGCGCAGCATGCCCTCCACCCGTTCGGCGATGATGGTGGGCGCGAACATCTCGGTCAGCGACGACGCCACCGCCTCCAGCAGCGTCCGGTCGCGGACGAAGTGGATATAGGCGTCCACCGCGAAGCGCGTGCCCGGCAGCAGACCCTCGGTCGAGATGACGTAGTGGCGCGGCAGGCCGAGCCCATCGGTCAGCTTCAGCCAGCGCTCGATGCCGCCGGGCCTGGTGCCGTCGCCGTCATGATCCTCGATCCGCCGGCGCCATTCGCGGCGGAGCTCGGGCGTCGGCAGCCGCGCCAGGATGGTGGCGTCCTTCGCCGGGATGCGCGCCTGGTAGTAGTAGCGGTTCAGCGCCCAGGCCTGCACCTGGCCCTTGCTGAGCTTCCCGCCATGCAGCAGGTGATGGAAGGGGTGCCGGATGTGGTAGCGCTCGGCGCCGATGGCGCGGAGCCGCACTTCCAGCTCCTCCGGCGGCAGCCTGTCGCTCACAGGGTGATCTCCATGCCGTCCTCCGCGACCTCCCAGCCCGCCGCGCGCACCGCCGCGTGCTCGGCGCTGTCCTCCAGCAGGACGGGGTTGGTGTTGTTCAGGTGGATCAGGATGCGCCGCCGCACGCCGAGGCGGGCGAAGGCGGCGAGCGTCCCTTCGGGCCCGCTGATGCTCATATGGCCCATGCGCGCGCCGGTCTTCGTCCCGGCGCCGGCGCGCAGCATCTCGTCGTCCCGCCACAGCGTGCCGTCGAACAGCACGCACGCCGCCCCTTCCAGGCGGGTGGCCAGCGCCGGCGTCATCGCCGCGCAGCCGGGGATGAAGAAGAGGGCGCGGCCGCCGGCGGCAATGCGGAGGCCGATGGTCTCGCCCGTCTCGTCGCGGCCGGGATCGGCGCCGCCCGCCTCGCGGAACAGCGGAAGCTTGCCCGGCACGGCGAAGGCCTCCGCCGTCAGGCCGAGCGGCGCGCCGGCGCCGTCGGCGAGCGGCACGGCCGCGTCCAGCGGCAGGCTTCGCCGTGGCACGAGGGCGGGGTCCAGCACGCCGAAGATGGGGTTCATCGCCAGCGCCGAGAGCGCCGGCGCGGCGGCGTAGAGGCCGAAAGCCTGGCGCTCCCGCAGCGAGAGCAGGCCCGCGATGCTGTCCACCTCGGCACCCGTGAGCAGCACGGCCGCGATCGGCGAATGCCGGACCGCGCCGCCCGCAGGGCGCGGGTGCAGCGCCGGCGTCGCCGCGATCTGGGCGCGGATGTCGGGGGAGGCGTTCAGCACCGCCCAGCGCTCCCCATCCGCGCTGACGGCGAGCGAGGCCTGGCTCCGGGGCTTCGCCAGCTTGTCGCCGGCCCGCGCCCGCACGCAGCCAGGACCTGCGGAGTTCCATTGCGGGAAGCCGCCGCCCGCGCCGGCGCCGAGCACGATCGCCCGCAGCATCGGCCGCCCTCCCCGCTTGCTTCGACAGGAGGGTGGCGGCAGCCGCGCCGGCGGGCAAGCCCGCCCCTTGCGGCAGCCGCAGCGCCACCGCTAGCCTCGCGGCGACCGCGCGGGAGGAGACAACCATGTTCCGCAGCACGGCCCTGGGCCTTGCCGCAATGCTGGCGCTCGCCGGCAGCGCGGCCGCGCAGCAGCAGCCCCCGCCCGCGCGGGCGCAGGGCCGGCCGGACCGAATGACGGCCTCGCCCCTCGCGCCTCTGCCGCCGCGCCTCACCACTACGCCGGCCGAGCGCATCCCGCTCGACCGCATCCGCGTGCCCGCGGGCTTCGAGGTGGAGGTCTGGGCCTCCGGCATGCCGGGTGCGCGCATGATGGCGCTGAGCCCGAACGGCACGCTCTTCGTCGGCACCCGCACCATCGGCCGCGTCTACGCGGTGACGCAGAAGGACGGCCAGCGCACCCACCGCGTCATCGCCCAGGGGCTGCGGCAGCCGAACGGCGTCGCCTTCCGCGACGGCTCCCTCTTCGTCATCGCGATCAACGAGGTGCGGCGTTACGACGGCATCGAGCAGAAGCTCGACAACCCGGGCGAGCCGGTGAACCTGACCGCGGCCTTCAACTTGCCGACGGAGGAGCACCATGGCTGGAAATTCGCGGCCTTCGGGCCGGACGGCAAGCTCTACATGCAGGTCGGCGCGCCCTGCAACATCTGCCGGATCGACGAGAACCGCCACGCACTCATCCTGCGCTACAACCCGGACGGCTCGGGCCGCGAGATCATGGCGCGCGGCGTGCGCAACAGCGTGGGCTTCGACTGGCAGCCGGGCACCAACCTGCTCTGGTTCACCTCCAACGGCCGCGACTGGGCGGGCGACGATACGCCGAGCGACATCCTGGGCGTGGTGCGCCGCCCGGGCGAGCATTTCGGCTTCCCGTACTGCCATGCCGGCGACTTCCAGGACCCGGATGTGAAGGGGCGGCAGTGCAGCGAGTTCTCGGCGCCGGTGCTGCGGCTCGGGCCGCATGTCGCGGCGCTGGGCATGCGCTTCTACACGGGGGCGATGTTCCCGGCCGAATACCGGGGCAACATCTTCATCGCCCGGCACGGCAGCTGGAACCGCACGGAGAAGACCGGCTTCGACGTGGTGCGCGTCTCCTTCGACGCGAACGGGACGCCGAAGATGGAGCCCTTCATGACCGGGCTGCTGCAGGGCAACGAGTATTACGGCCGACCGACCGACGTGCAGATGCTGCCGGATGGCTCGCTGCTCGTCTCGGACGAGCAGAACGGCGCGATCTACCGGATCAGCCATTGAAACCAACCGCACGAAGTTCCGACCCCGCGGCCTGCGGAGCAGGCCGAGGCCGCGAAAGCGGCCCGCGGCAAATGCCGCGAAGCCAAGCCGCGGAGCGGCGCCGGCGTCTGAGGGCAGTTGAGATGTCAATCTCAACTGCGCTTGGCATGAGGGCGCTCGCGCTCGCGGCGGCGCTGCTGCTCGCCGGCCCCACCGCGGCGCAGGATGCGGAGCGTGGCCGCGCGCTGGCCGAGGCGCGGGG
>DASQVL010000360.1:0-5716 GCA_035640795.1 Crenalkalicoccus sp.
CTTGAGGTCGATGTCGTGCACGATCTCGCCGATGGCGGTGAGCGCCGGGTCGTCCAGGCTCGCGCGTGAGAGCAGCACCTCGGAGGTGCAGTGGTCGCCCTCGTGGGTGTACTCGCCCTCGTACATGTCGAAGCGCAGTTCGCCAGGCTCGGGCAGGTACCCCTTGGCCGGGACGAACTTGAAGCGGGCGTCGGGGTCGATGAAGCGCCGGATCAGCCAGGCCGAGGCGATCCGGTCCACATAGACGCCCTGGCGCGTGACCCAGACCCGCCCCTTCAACGCCTCCTGCGCGTCCGGTTCCGACACCTGTTCCTGCAGGTCCTCCATCATGGCATCATCCTCATGCAGTTGGGCCTCCAGGCCTGAGAGCAGTCCCTCGACCGTCTCGCGCCCGTTCGCCCCGAAGAAGTCGATTGCCGCGACCCGCGCCACCTCCGCGCGGAGCCGCGTGACCCTCGTCCTGGCCTCGGCGCGGCTCATCGCTGCACCCTCCGCGTCCAGCGCCTGCGCGAGGGTACGGCCCTCCTTGGAGACGGCGTCGTAGTCCTCCGTGCGGGCGGCGTTGAACAGTGCCCGGACGTCGTCGTCGGAGAGGCCGTCGATGAGCCGGGCCTCGAAGATCATCCCTTCGCCGCCGAGTTCAACGATCTCCCTGAGCAGCCACTCGAAGTCCTCCTGGGCCTGCTCGCCCGCGGGCAGCGCGTAGACGGTGTTCTTCACTGCCACGGCACCGAGCGCCTGCAGCCGCCGCCAGACCTTCACCCGGGGGTAGCCGGGCTTGGTGGGAAGTTGGTGGATGAGCAGCAGCCAGCGAGCGGCTTCGGCCTGCACGGGGATGTCCGCGTCCTTCATTTCCCCGGTGATAGCACCAGGCGTGAAAAGATACCGCTGTATCTTGGCCCGGGTCGCAGGGCCCAGGCTTGCGCGCGTCGGAGGAGGCTGAGCGAGGCGCGGCGGCGATATGGAGGAAGACCACGCCGAAGACCACGAAGGGCAGCAGGTAATGCAGGCCGAAAAACTGGCGCAGGGCGGGATTGTCCACGCTGAAGCCGCCCCGGAGCAGCGTGACGATCCAGTCGCCGACGATGGGGAAGGCGCTGAACAGGTTGGTGATGACGGTCGCGCCCCAGAAGGACATCTGGCCCCAGGACAGCACGTAGCCCATGAAAGCGGTGGCCATCATCAGCAGGAAGATGACGATACCGATCATCCACAGCAGCTCGCGCGGCGCCTTGCAGGAGTCGTAGTACATGCCGCGCCAGATGTGGATGCTCTCGCGCCTGATCACTTGGCCGTCGGCAGCGACGTGGACGCTGACCTCCCGGCCTTGCTGAGTCCGGCCCGCCAACTCGTACATCATCTGGCCGTTCTGCCTTCCGACCTCCGATGCCTCGGTGATCGGGGCATTGAGGGCCTGGTGCGCCGCAATCAGGGCGGCCGCGGGCACCCGGGAGAGTTCGATCCACTGCTCCTGCCGCTCGTCGTCGCGGCTCTGGCCCTGGGCGAGCGCACCGCTCGCTCCCAGGGGAAATGCACATGCCGCGACGGGCAACCCGCGTCGAATGGTCATGTTGGTCTGCTCCTTTGGCCGCCTTCGCCGCCCTTCGCAGGGGGCGAAAGCGGCGGCGGTGCGTGCCCGTGACGAACAAGCGCCACCGGCAATTGGGCGAGATACTGACGTATCGTGTCTCATTGACCAGGATACATGCATGATATCGGCATTGCCTGGCGTCCGGCAATGGCTTCGGCAAGATTCCTGTATCACCGAAACTAAACTTTGATACACTTGTATCTCGCGGGACCAGGGTCTAAGCTTCCCCTTCGTCCTTGGCAAGGGACGCGGGACGTCGGATCCGCATGGTCGCGCCGCCCCCATCCGCAAGTTGCAAGGAATCCGGAATCGTGACGGGTTTGGTGATGCGAGCCGCCCGGTGCCGCGGCGAGGTGCCCGTGGTGCCGTCCGATGCCCACTCCGGACTCGGCACGGCGATGGATCACAACGGTGCGGCAGGGGACGCCGCAAGGGGCCGCCCGGCGGTGCGGGGGCTCGCGGTCGTCTACTCCGCCGACGGGCGTGGCTTCGCGCACCGCCACGAACGGGCCACCCGTGCCGGGATCGCTGAGCGGCTCGCGGCTCTCATGGGCGTGACCTTTGCGGGGGAGTACGCCCCCTCGGGCCGCGGTGCCAGCCCGCTCTACTTCGTTCCCAGCGACACGCTCGTCGGCCCTGAGGCGGCCGCGCTCGGCGTGCGCGGCGAGCACGACCTGTTCGGCGGCGTGGTGCCCCACCTCTTCGCCGCCACCAAGGCGATCACGCATCAGCTCGTCAGGCCGGACGCCCACGCGCCCACGGGCTGGTCGCATGAGTTCGGGCGCCGGGTGCGCGACATCGTCCTGCGCGGCTTCGCCGCGTTCACGCTCGAGGACGCGCGCCACGCGGGCATGATCCTCCTCGAGTCCGGACCCGTGCGGATCAAGCCCGCGCGGGCGACGGGCGGTCACGGGCAAACTATGGTCACCAGCGTCGCCGGGCTGGAGGCCGCGCTCGGCGCGATGGACGGCATGGAGCTGGGCGGCTGCGGCCTGGTGGTCGAGGAGCACCTCGCCGACGTCACGACTTACAGCGTCGGCCAGGTGCGCGTCGCAGACCTCGTGGCGAGCTACTATGGCGTGCAGCGCCTCACCCCCGACAACGGCGGCGCAAGCGTGTATGGCGGGTCCGATCTCGTCGTCGCACGCGGCGGCTTCGATGCGTTGCTCCCGCTCGATCCTCCCGAGGGGGCTCGGATCGCGGTGGCGCAGGCGCGCGCCTACGACGCCGCCGCGACGGAGTGTTTCCCGGGACTGTTCGCGTCGCGCCGCAACTACGACGTTGCCCGAGGGCTGGACGCCGACGGGCACCGGCGCTCAGGTGTCCTGGAGCAGTCCTGGCGCGCGGGCGGTGCCAGCGGCGCCGAGATCGCCGCGCTGGAGGCGTTTCGGGCCGAGCCTGCCCTCCGCGTCGTGCGCGCCTCCACCGTCGAGGCCTATGGAGGGAGCGTGGCAGCGCCCCCGCCGCATGCGACCGTGTATTTCCGCGGCGTGGACGAACGGGTCGGCCCGATCACGAAATATGCCCTGATTGAGCCGCATGACGATCCATGCCGGGGCGATCGCCAGTGGTACGCGCCAAACATATGAGTCCCGGCGGCGAGACAGCAAGTCGCCATTCCCAACGGACACGGCGGGTACCAAGCGTTGGAAGTGCATCACGAGGATGCATGTGCCAATACCCAGAATGCATTTCCATATGGAACATCCGGTACCACATCTTCAGCATCCGGGGCACCCCGGCCACCCTGAGTGAGAACCCACGTGAAAAACTTTCTTCGCGCAACCGCAGCGGTCTCGAGCCTCGCTGCCGGAACCTCGCTGCATACCGCCGCAAAGCATGGCGGCGGAAACTCATTGAATGCGATGAAGCGCAACCGAATAGTCATAAGGGCTGCTCCCATTTTGATAGGAGCCGAAGTTTTGCTATCTGCTTGCGCCGTAAGTCCCCAATACAGCTACGGCTACGACGGATACGACTACGCTCCGGTCTATAGCTCATTCGGCTTTTTTGACGACGGCGGCTTATTTCACCATGACCGGGACCATAGGGGCTTCGGCCACGGTTTTGCGGAGCATGCCGGACTTGGATTCCACGGAGGCGGATTTCACGGAGGCGGAGGCCACGGTGCCCACGGTTAACCGAGATCGGGATCTGGCTGATGCGCATCCGGGCCTCTCCGGATGCGCCGCCCCGTTGGGTACCATCCGTCTGGCGTGCACCACCAGGGCGGCTACCAGGTGCAGCATCTGACGTGGGCGTGCGCGATCGCGGTCCTCGGCCGCGCCATGAGGGCCATCGCGCAGCCGATGCAGCCGAACTCCCTCAGGCCGACGCGCGCCGCCGTTGGTGCTCCGCCTCGGTGAGGATCGAGCGCGTGGCGGGCAGGTCGGATCGCGGGCGACGCGTCGCCGGGGGAGTTTTCGCCCGTGTCTCCGATTGAGCGACCTTCCTCCCGCTTCTCGCGCCGCGAGACGCTGGTCATCATCGCCGGTCTGATGCTCGGCATGTTCCTTGCCGCGCTCGATCAGACAATCGTCGCCGCGGCGCTGCCGCGCATCGCCGCCGACCTCGGGGACACCGGTCACATGGTCTGGGTCGTCTCGGCCTACCTGCTGACCTCGACCGCTGCGACACCGGTCTACGGCAAACTCTCCGATCTCTACGGTCGCAAGGTCGTGCTGCAGGCGGCAATCGCCGTCTTCCTGCTGGCCTCGGTGCTGTGCGGGCTCGCCACGACCATGGGCCAGCTCATCGCCTTCCGTGCGCTGCAAGGAGTGGGCGGCGGCGGTCTCATCGCCGTTGCCCACGCGACGATCGCCGATGTCGTCTCGCCGCGCGAGCGTGGCCGGTACCAGGGCTACTTCGCCAGCGTGTTCGCCGCGGCGAGCGTGACCGGCCCGGCGCTGGGCGGGCTGTTCGCCAGTTCGCTGACGTGGCGTTGGGTCTTCTGGATCAATCTGCCCCTCGGTCTCGCCGCGCTGGCGATGTCACAGGTCGCGCTGAAGCGCCTGCCGGTGAGGCGGTCTCGGCCTCGGATCGACTACCTGGGCGCCCTGCTCATCGCCGCGGCCGCGGGGTGCGCCGTGCTGCTGACGGCCGCGGGCGGCAACGACGTGGCCTGGAACTCCCCGCTGATCGAGGCCTTGGCCTGCGGGACCCTCGTCCTGCTCATCCTGGCCGTCATTCGGGAGCGTCGCGCGGCCGAGCCGATCCTGCCGCCGCGCCTGTTCCGCCAACCGGCGTTCGTGGTCGCGAGCGTGATCAGCGTCATGGCGGCGGCCGACATGCTCGGCCTCACCGTGTTCACGCCGCCCTTCCTGCGGCTTGCCTTCGGGCTGCAGGACCGCGGCGCAGGCCTGATGCTGATGCCATTGAGCGGTGCCGCCACGTTCGGCGCGGTCGCCGCCGGTCGCCTGGTGGCCGCAACCGGCCGATACAAGCTGTTCCCGATCGTTGGACTGGGGGCTGCCGCCGCGGCCATGCTGCTGTTGGCGACCGTCACCGGCACCACGCCGCCGGCGCTGGCCACGGGCTACCTGGCGCTGGCGGGCGGCGGGCTCGGCCTGATCATGCCCGTGATGCTCGTCGCCGTCCAGAACGTCGTGGAGGCGCGCGACATCGGCTCCGGCACGGCGTCGGTCAATCTCTTCCGCTCGCTGGGTGGCGCCTTCGGCGTGGCTTTGTTCGGTGCCGTTCTGAGGGCTGCGAGGCCGTCCGTGCCGCACGGCGCGGCGGCCAGGGCCGCCGCGCAAGGCTTCCACGGCGTGTTCCTAGTCGGCGCCCTCATCGCCGTGATCACCCTCGTGATCGCGCTGTTCCTCCGGGAGTCGCCGCTGCGCACGACCGTGGGCGCGGCCGAGGAGGCGAGCGCCGTCGGCTAGAGCGCCATGCCTAACTTGTGAATCGGCCTGGGATTCCGGTGCGGGCTGAGAATGTGATTCACCATGGCCGGAGGTGGCCATGGCGTATTCGCAGGACATCCGGGTGCGGGTGACGCGGGCGGTGGCGGGCGGCATGTCGCGCCGGGCGGCGGCGGAGCGCTTCGCGGTGAGTGCGAGCACGGTGATCCGCTGGGTGGAGCGGGCGCGGCAGGAGGGCACGGAGACGGCGTGCCGTCGGCGT
>DASQVL010000361.1:0-2396 GCA_035640795.1 Crenalkalicoccus sp.
TCCCGCCCTGCTTTCCGGACCACCGCTGCAGGCCTTCATCCGTGCCGACTACGACACCTGGGGCCGAGTGGTGCAGCGCGGTGACATCAAGCTGGACGCTGGCTGAGCCATTCAGCCAGGGTGCCGATGCGGCGCACCGGCGGGCGCTCCGCAGCCGGCGCAGGCACTCAATCCCGTCGAGACTCCTGGCCGGGAGGCGGCGCGTGCCCGCCCGCCGGCCAGGACTCGCTCTCCGCCTGCACGGTCTGCTTGTTCGCCTCGCGCAGCGCGGCCGCGGCGTCGTCGTAGAGGAAGGGCAGGGTCGCAAAGCGCCGGCCGCGTGTCACCGGCGCCGCCTCGTGCAGCAGGGAGCAGGAGAACACCACCGCGCCGCCGGCCGGCATCCGGTAGCGCCGCGCGCCGAATTCCGGGAAGCAGAGCTCGCCGCCCTCGAACGCGTCGTTCAGGTTGATCGTGATGGCGAACTGGCGGTGCGCGGTGCCCGGCGTGGTGTTGTCGCGATGGGCGCGGAAATGCCCGCCATTCGCGCCCTCGTAGCAGGCGACGATGTAGCGCTCGATGCGCGTCGGGTTGAACTGGAAGGCCTTGCGCATCTCCGGCGCGATGCGGCGGCCGATGCGGGCGCGGAGCGCCCGGCGCAGCACCTCGTCCGTGATCTCCTGGTCGCGCCGGCGCTTCGTGGCATGGTCCAAGATCCCGACGGTCCTGCCGTCCTGCTCCAGCATGAAGCCGCTCTCGGCGCCACCGCCCGCCTCGTACGCCTCGATCAGGCGGCTGCAGAGCTCGGGCTCCAGCACCCGGGGCAGCAACAGGACCGGGGCGGGCGTCTCCGCCCCGGCGTGCAGGGCCGGGTCGGGCAGGCGGCGCAGCCGGGCCAGCAGAAGCGGCAGGATCGCCACCCCGCCCCCGGCGATCACCCGAAGCAGCGGATCGAGCAGGAAGGCGGCCGGGGTGTAGGCCAGCTCCCCCGTGGCGCCCTGGCGCAACAGCCCGTAGAGACGGGCGGCCGCGCCGTCTTCGTCCCAGAGGATGCGGAGGCCGGGGAGCTGGTCGCGCAGGCTGGGCGGGCCCTCCGCTGCGCGCCCCAGGCAGACGGCGAAGCCGGCGCAGCGGAGATCGTCGAGCAGCCCCGACTGCCGTGCCTCGGTGAGCGCCGCATAGGCTTGGGCGGTGGTGGGGTGCCCGGCCGGACCCGGGAAGACGAGCAGGACGTAGCGTCCGGCGACGCTGGACATGCTGTAGCGGGGATTGGCGGCGTTCGCGGCGACGAACCAGGGCGCCGGGTCGCCGGGCAGAAGCTCGATGGGCATGGGGGTTCGGGCCGGCAACGCCACTCATAGTGCGATCGCCCCAAATACAGAAGCGATTTGGTGGCAACCCCGGCCGCCGCATGGGCTTGGTCCGGCCCCGGGGCGGCGTTGAGCCCTCGGAGGCGATGGTCGGAGCGGCGGGATTTGAACCCACGACCCCCAGTCCCCCAGACTGATGCGCTACCAGGCTGCGCTACGCTCCGATAGGAAATGGGATACCACCGCGCACCAGGCCCTGCCACCCCCGGGGCTGCGGCACGGAGTGTGCGCTGGCGCACAGCCCGCGACCGGAAGAGATTGCAAACGGACGGCCGGTCAACCCCTCGGAGCCCGCCATGTCCCATCTGCGCCGCCCCCGGCCGCTGACCGAGGACGACCTGCACGACCGCACCCTCGCCGAGGCGGTCCGGAAGCTGCGCGCCGCCGGGCGCCACGGCGATGTCGGCGCCGCCGAGCGCGCCGCCCAGCTGCTGCGCGAAAGGCTGATCGCAGCGGCGACCCGCGGACCGGCGCCGGCCGAGCCGGGCACCGCCATGCCGCAATAGGGCAGATCGCGGCTGGGCGTGAACGCCCGGGGCATGAATCTGCTCCCTGAAAAGCAACCATAGCGGTTGCCGCGAGCGCAGGCGAGCGGAAACCGGTCTGGCCGCTGGGCCGATAGCCCGCGCGCATCGCGGCGATGCCGAGGCGGCCTTGGCCACCGTCGCCCGCGCACGCCGATACTCCCCGCGTGCCGGGAGCGCCGCGACGGGGAGAGCCGACCGCATGATGACCGAGCAGGGCGAGGCCGCGCCGCGCGGCCGGTGGGATGCGCTGATGGAGGCGGCGCAGGCTGGCGACGGGCGCGCCTATGCCCGCCTGCTCGCGGAGGTGCTGCCGCCGCTCCGCGGGCTGGCCCGGCGGCGGCTCGGCAACCCCGCCCTGGCGGAGGATGCGGTGCAGGACACGCTGCTGACGCTGCACCGGCTGCGCGACGCCTATGACCCATCGCGCCCCTTCTGGCCCTGGATCGCCGCGATCGCGGAGCGCCGCTGCGTGGACGCGCTGCGGGGCCTCGGCCGCCACGCGGCGCGGGAGGTGCCGCTG
>DASQVL010000362.1:0-2940 GCA_035640795.1 Crenalkalicoccus sp.
AGGGCCGCAATCGGCAGATAGGCGAAGCCGGTCGCGTCCAGCAGCCGCGCCGCATCAGCGCGGTCCGTCGCCGGCCGCAGCCCAAGCAGCGCCAGCGCCCGCGGCACCGGCATGCCGGCGGAGAAGGCGTTGGAGCCGTGCATCAGCACGCGGTGCCCGGACCGCGCCAGGGCCAGGGCGGCGAGCAGGAACCAGGGCGCGCCGCGCGTGCGCCCGGCGCCGTAGGAGGGCCAGTCGAGCGCCACCGCCGCGGCCGGCCCGGTGCCGCATCCCACCGTCTCCCGCGCCGCCTCGACCAGGCCGGCGACCTCGTCCGGGTCCTCGCCGCGGTAGCGCAGCAGCATCAGGAAGGCACCGACTTGGTGCGGGTCGGCCTCCCCGCGCAGCACCATGCCGAGGGCGGTGCGCGCCTCCTCCCGCGTCAGGGCGCGGGAGCGGCCGGGGCCGCGGCCCAGGGTGCGGACGAAGGGGGCGAAGGGGTGCTCCGGCGCGTCGTCCTCGGGGGGCTCGGCGCCGTCGGGATCAGGCGGCATGCGGCAGGGTAGCACAGCCCGGCGCGGCGTCGGCGCACGAGGCTGCGGACGGTATCAGCGGGCGCAGGCCAGGAGGGGCCGGATCTCCCGCACCCGGTGCTCGATCCGCGCGGCGCGCTGCAGCAGGTGGGGGCCGGGCCGCGCCGCCGACCACTCGAGCGGGTCCGGCAGCACGGCGGCGAGCCGCGCTGCTTCCGCCGAGGTGAGCGCGGCGGCGGGCTTGCCGAAGAAGGCGCGCGCCGCCGCCTCCACGCCGTAGATCCCGGGGCCGAACTCGACGATGTTCAGGTAAACCTCCAGCACCCGCCGCTTCGGCCAGAGCAGGGCGAGCTGCGGCGTGAACCAGGCCTCCAGCAGCTTGCGGAGCGGGTCGCGGCCCGGCCAGAGCAGCAGGTTCTTCGCCGTCTGCATGGTGATGGTGCTGGCGCCGCGCGGGCGGTGGCCCTCGCGCCAGGCCGTGATCTGCTGGCCGATCGCCGCGAAGTCGAAGCCGAGGGTCTCCTCGCAGAACAGATTGTCCTCGGCAGCGACCACCGCGGCGGGGAGGGCCGGGGCGACCGCTTCGTACTCCACCCAGTCCTGCCGCAGCGGATGCCCTTCGGCGAGGCGGATCAGCATGAGCGGCGTGACCGGCGGCGGCAGGAAGCGGAACAGCAGGAGGGCGAGGAGCGGGAGGGCGAGCAGCAGCAGGATGACGCGCCCGATGATGGCAGCGAAGCGCCGGCCTGCCGATCGGACTTCCGCCCCTCGCGTTACCTGCGCCATGCCCTGCCGATCGCCCCCGCAGCCGCGCCGACCCTGCCGTGGCCGGGACGGCGGTGGAAGACGACCTGGTCCGCTCTGCTCGCTGCCGAAGCAGCGAACTTCGCGGGCAGGACACTGGGGCGATCGCAGTCAGGCGGCCAGGCGCACATGGCTGCGGCAGTGCATCAGCGGCTGGATGCGCGTGCCGAAATCCTCCATGCCCTGCAGGAAGTCGTCGAAGGTCAGCATGATGCCCTTCACGCCCGGCATGGCCGCAGCCTCGTCCAGCATGCGCGCGCAGTTCGCATAGCTGCCCACGATGGTACCCATGTTGAAGTTGATGGGCGAGGGCGAGCGCTGGATCGCCGCCGCCGACGAGGTCTCGGACGGCGCGGTATCCGCCGCGGCGTGGCCCAGCAGGTGGGCGAGCGCGTCGCGGTCGGCGCCCGCATTGTAGAGGTCCCATTTGGCGAGCGCCGCGACGTCGGTCTCGTCGGCGATCACCATGAACAGCATGTAGCTGCCGACATCGCGCCCCGCCTGCCTCGCGTGCTCCAGCATGCGGGCGGGCACGCTCGCCGCCTTGGTGGGCTCGTTCACGCCCTCGCCGAGGGCGAAGTTGAAATCGCAGTACTTCGCCGCGAACTCCATGCCGCGGTCGGACTGGCCGGCCGCCACCAGCGGGATGCCGGCCTTCGGGCGGGGGCTCAGCTTGCAGGCCTCCATGCGGAAGTACTCGCCCTTGAAGTCGCTGTGCCCGGTCTCCCACAGCTGCTTCATCACCGTGACATATTCGGTCGAGTAGTCGTAGCGCCGGCCGAAATGGTGGTCGCCGGGCCAGAGGCCCATCTGGCTGTATTCCACCTTGTGCCAGCCGGAGACGATGTTCACGCCGAAGCGGCCGCCGGAGACGTCGTCGATGGTGGCCGCCATGCGCGCCACGATCGCCGGCGGCAGGGTGAGCACGGCGGTCGAGGCGTAGAGGCGGATGCGCTTCGTCACGGCGGCGAGTGCCGCCATCAGGGTGAAGCTCTCCAGGCCATGGTCCCAGAACTCGGTGGTCCCGCCGAAGCCGTGCAGCTTGATCATCGAGAGCGCGAAGTCGAAGCCATAGGCCTCGGCCTTTGCGACCACCTGCCGGTTCAGCTCGAAGCTCGGCATGTATTGCGGCGACGTCGCGGAGATGATCCAGCCATTGTTGTTGATCGGGATGAAGACTCCGACATCCATGGCTGCCCCGCTTGCTGCGCTGCTGTGGCTGGCCCCCGGTTCCGGCGTGTCCGCGCGTTTCGCCGCGGACGGGGCCGTACCACAGCCCAGCATTATGGGCACATATTGGGCGATCGAGGCAATCCGCCGTCCCTTTGCTTGATAAGTATTCAGGTCTGCTGACAGAATGGGCAGAATAGCCGGAGCGAGCTGCCGCCCCGCCCTCCGGCACGCCCCGCGGCCGTGGCGGCCTGCCTACGCCCCTCCGTGATCGATGCCTTCTCGCTGGGCTTCCGCGTCGTGGTGGCGGAGAATCGCGTCGGCGACCACGACGAGACGGCGCACGCCCGGAAGCTGAGGGATGTCGGTCGCCGCTGCGCCGATATCATCGACGGCGCTCGGGCGATCGCCGCGATCGAGCGCTGGCGCCAGGCCAACGACCAATGAGAGGGAG
>DASQVL010000363.1:0-7126 GCA_035640795.1 Crenalkalicoccus sp.
GGGCGGGGACGGGATGATCGCCAAGGCGCGCCACTACGTCGAGCGCGGCTTCAAGGCGATCAAGATGCAGGTCGCGCATGTGCACGACCTGCGCACGGATCTCGACAATGTCCGCCGGATGCGGGAGGCGCTGGGCCCCGACATCGACATCATGGTGGATGTGAACATGGGCTGGACCGCCGACACGGCGATCCTCATGGGCCGCAAATTCGAGGCCCATGACGTCTACTGGCTGGAGGAGCCGGTGATCGCGGACGACTTCGCGGGCTACCGCCGCATCGCGGCGGCGCTCGACCTCAGGGTCGTGGGCGGGGAGACGCATTTCGCACGGCACGACATGAAGCCCTTCCTCGAGAACCCGCACCTGCCGATCCTGCAGCCGGACCCGATGCGCGGGGGGCTGACGGAGATGCGCAAGCTCGCCGCCATCGCCGACACCTGGGGCATGACGATCGCGCCGCATCTCTTCCCGGAGCTCAACGTGCAGGTGCTGGCGAGCATCCCGAACGCGCTGTGGGCGGAGCAGATGGGGCTGCTGGACGATCTCTGGGTGGACCCGCCCCAGGTGGCGGAAGGGATGATCACGGCACCGGAGCGGCCGGGGCATGGGCTGGCATTCAGGCCGGAGGTGCTGCGCGACTTCGTGCTGCGGTGAGGCCCGCCGCCTCGACCCCGGCCGGCACGCGGTTCATGCTGCAGGGCGATGCCGTTCTGGGTCTATGACCTTCCCGATGACCTGATCATCGCCATGACAGTCCTGCTCGTCGGCGGCTCGACCGCACTGGCGATCCTGCTCGCGCGCACGGTGTTCGGCATCCGCCTCAGACCCGATCAGGGGAAGGAGGTGATGGACGCCTATCGCTCCGTCGCCTCCCTCACCGCCCTCGTCCTCGCCTTCTCGCTGGTCCAGGCCATGCTCAACCTGCGCCGCGTCGAGGCTGACGTGCGCGGCGAGGCGACCGGGCTGATCAGCGCCAGCCGCGCCTTGCCGCAGACGGGCGATGCGCGGGCGGAGGAGCTGCGCGGCCTGCTGGCGACCTATGGTGACCGGGTGCTGGCGGAGGAGTGGCCGATGCTGACCCGCCGCGGCCGGAATCCGAACCTCGACGCGCTGCTGGTGCGGATGCTGCGCGTCGCCCGCGCGGCCGCCGCCTCGGGCACGCCGCAGGCGGCCGCCTATCTCACCTTCGCGCGCGAGGTCGACAGGCTGTCCGACCTGCGGGAGGCGCGCATCACCGCGGCCAGTCTCCGCCTGCCGCGGGCCTTCTGGCGTGCGACGGCCATGCTGCTCTGCCTCGGCATCCTGCTGGTCAGCCTGGTGCCCTGGACGATTCCGCACCTTGCCAGCGCACTGGTGCTTTCCTGCGTGCTCGGCGTGCTGGTTGGCCTGGTCGGCATTGTGGACGTGCCGTTCCGCGGCGAGAGCGGCGTGACGCCCGCCGAACTCAGGCGCGCGCTCGACGTCCTGGCGCTCGAGCGCTGAGCCGGGCCGGCGGCTCAGCCCCCTTCAGGCCGCCTCCGCCAGATACGCGACCGCCGCGTCCACCCCGCCCGGCGCATGCGGCACGCCGGCCACCCGCATCGCCAGCTCCACCGTGGACAGCGTGCCCAGCACCATCGGCTCGTTCAGGTCGCCGAGATGCCCGATGCGGAACACCTTCCCCCCGAGCGGCCCGAGCCCGCCGCCGAGCGAGAGGTTGAACCGCTCCAGCGCCACGCGCCGCAGCGCGTCGGCGTCCTGGCCTTCCTGCATCATCACCGCGGTCACGCTGTTCGAGTAGCGTTCCGGGTTCTGGCAGAAGAGTTGCGGGCCGTCATTGCCGGACCAGTGCGTCACGCAGCGCCGCACCGCCTCGGCAAGCCGGGCATGGCGGGCGAAGACGTTCTCCAGCCCCTCCTCGTCCTCCAGCAGGCGCAGGCTCTCCCGCAGCCCGTAGAACAGCGCGATGGGGATGGTGCCGACGAAGCTCCGGTGCGGCCGCCCGAGCATGTTGGTCCAGTTGAAGTAGTGCTTCGGCAGGCGGGAGTTGGCATGCGCCGCCATCGCCTTGGGCGAGACGCCGGTGAAGCTCATCCCCGTCGGCAGCATCAGCCCCTTCTGGCTGCCGCCCACCGCCGCATCCACGCCCCACTCGTCCATGCGGAAGTCGAGGCTGCCGAGGGAGGAGATGGTGTCGGCCAGCAGCAGCGCCGGGTGGCCGGTCGCGTCCAGCGCCGCGCGCACCTGCTCCACCGGGATCATCATCCCGGTCGCCGTCTCGTTGTGCACGACGCAGACCGCCTTGATGACGTGCGCGGCGTCCGCCGCCAGCGCCTGGCGCACCGCGGCCATCTCCACGCCGCGGCGCCAGTCGGCCGGCACCGTCCGGACCTCGACGCCAAGGTCCTTCGCCATCCGCGCCCAGGATTCGGAGAAGTAGCCGCTCTCCAGGATCAGCACCGTCTCCCCGGGGGAGAGCAGGTTGACCAGGCTCGCCTCCCAGGCGGCATGGCCGGAGCCGGTGTAGAGGAAGACCTCGCCCCGGGTCTTCAGGAGGCGCTTCAGCCCGGCGACGGCAGCGTCATAGACCTCGACGAAGTTCGGGTCGTTGAAGTCCACCGTGTGGTGCGCGCAGGCAAGCAGCACGGAATCCGGGATGTTGGTCGGTCCGGGATTGGCAAAGAACTGACGGCCCCGCGGCTTGCGGGCGGTTGGCGCGGTCGCGTTCATGGCGTCCTCTCATCGGCCGGCGCGGCGGCCCCTTCCCGTCTTCCCATGCCGTTCGCGGTTTCGCCAGGGGGGCAGCGCGCGGGGCTGGTCAGCAGAGCGCGGCGACGGCGGCGGCGGAGCGTGCGGGATCGCGCAGCACCAGGATCTCGTGGTGCCGGCGCTCCGCCACGTGGATCCAGCCGGTGCCGGAGATGCCGTGCACGGTCTGCACCGGGCCGAGCGACGCACGCCCGGCCTCGACCAGACAGCGCAGCGCGGCCTCGGCGAAGACCTGCGCCCCCGGGTCCGGCAGGGCCTGCACGGCGACGCCGTGGCCGTGCGGCACCAGGCCAAGCAGCGCCTGCCGCGTCGCCGGGTCGAGCGCCGGCTCCGGCGGCCCCGGTCGCTCCCGCTCGCGCCGCAGCTCGGCCGGCCAGCCGAGCACCGAGGCCATGGCGGTGACGGCGCAGACCAGCGATCCGGCACCCAGGGCGAAGAGGGCGGGCGGGGTCATGGCACGGCGCCCTTTGCGGAACGAGGTCCGGCCCAGGGGGCGCCGGCGGCCCATCCCTGTCTCGCGCGCAAGCCGGTTCACCCTTCCGTTATGGCCGCGCAAGACTGCGAAATGCCGCGCGACTGGCAACTCACGGTTTCGTCATGCGGGAAGCCATGGCTCCGCCGGCAGGGGAAAGCGGCGCAGATAGGGAAGATACTCCTCCTCCACCTCGATCGCGAGGGAGGCGAGGATGCGCACCACCGCGCAGTAGAAGCTCGCGGCCAGCACCAGGTCCACCAGCGCCGCCTCCCCCAGGGCCGGGCGCAGCGCGGCGAAGCTCGCCTCGCCCACCGCCCCGGCATAGGCTTCCCGCGCCGCCCGCAGCACCTGCCGCGCCAGGGGCTCCAGCGGGCTCGGCCGGCCCTCGCTCTCGGCGATCATCCCCTCGATGTCCGCCTCGGTCACCCCGAAGCCGAGGCCGATCTTGACGTGGTGCGACCATTCATAGGCCGACCGGGCGCACCAGCCGATCTGCAGGATGGCGAGCTCGCGCAACCGAGGGTCGAGCGCGGTGCCGTGCCTGAGGTATTGTCCGAGCACACCGAAGGCACCCAACGCCTCCGGGTTGTGGGCAAGCAAACGATGCAAATGAATGTTGCGTGCCAGCAAGGGCCGATGTTCCGGCGCCAGCGCCGTCGGGTCGAGATAGGGCAGGCGGGCCATGGGCTCCTCTTGTTCTCCTCTTTTGCCGGTCTGCCGGCGTAACCTGAGCTGCAACTCAAGATCATAATGGACTTCGATGGCGAATCTTCGAATAGATAGGCCCCGCAACGTGTTCCACGAGCCGGAATGGACCGGCGCGGTGCCGGGCGGTGAGGAAATAGGAAAGATGATCGCGGCTCCGGGGGGCGGTCGCCCGATGGCCGATTCGCTCGTCGGCCGGACACTGGCCTCCGACGTGCTGCACCGCCTGCGGCGCGACATCACGGAATGCACGCTCCGCCCGGGCGAGAAGCTCCGCTTCGAGACCCTGCGCCGCGCCTACGGCGTCAGCTTCAGCACGCTGCGGGAGGCGCTGGCCCATCTGGTGAGCGAGGGGCTGGTGGTGGCCGAGGGCCAGCGCGGCTTCACCGTCGCGCCGATGACCCAGGCGGACCTCGAGGACCTGGTCGTCGTCAGCGCGCTGGTGGAGCGGGAGGCGCTGCGCCTGTCCTTCCGGCACGGCGACGCGGCGTGGGAGGCGAAGCTGCATGAGCGGGGCGCGGCGCTCGAGGAACTGGCCGCGCAACTCGGGCCCGACCACGTGAGGCGCCGGGAATGGTGGGCGGCGCAGCGTGCCTTCATGGACGCGCTCGTCGCCGCCTGCGGCTCGCCGACCCTGCTGGAGGTGCGTTCGACCCTGTGCGAGCGGATGTGGCGCTACCGCACCCTGGCCGGCACGGACCAGCCAAGCATGGCCGAGACGCTGCCCGCGCTCCACATCCTGCTGGCCGCGGCGCTGGCGCGGGATGCGGAACAGGCGGGCAATCTGGCCGAGGGGCGGTACCGCCGGATCGCCTCCATCATCCTGCCCCTGCTGGACGGGATGCAGCCCGGGTCATGACGGGCGAAACCCGATTGGGACTTGCGAATGGTTCTCATACGCAGCTAGAAGGGGGAAACCAATCCTGGACCCCGCATGTATCTCTGCCTCTGCAACGGCCTCACCGACAGCCAGATCGCCGGCGTCATCGCCGCCGGCGCGCATCGCCCGAAGGAGGTCTACGGCACCTGCGGCTGCCGCGCGCAATGCGGCAGTTGCACCCGCGTGATTCTGGCGATGATTCGCGATACGCTCGCTGACTCGGCCCGCCCGCCGCCACCCGCCACCGCCCCATGAGCCCGCCATGCCGCGCGACCCCAAGGTCATCGAGCACCTGAACACCCAGCTCACCAACGAGCTGACCGCGATCAACCAGTATTTCCTGCATGCGCGCACGCTGCAGCACTGGGGGGTGACGCTGCTCGGCCGCAAGGAATACGCGGAGAGCATCGAGGAGATGCACCACGCCGACTGGCTGATCGACCGCATCCTCTACCTCGACGGTCTGCCCAACGTGCAGCGGCTGAACCAGGTGCTGGTCGGGCAGAGCGTGGAGGAGATCCTGGACTGCGACCGGCGGCTGGAGGTGAAGGCGCTGGGCGATCTGCGCGAGGGCATCGCGCATTGCGAGGCGGTGCGGGACTACGTCTCGCGCGATCTGCTGCTGCGGATCCTGTCGGATGAGGAGGAGCACGAGGATTACCTCGACCGCCAGTTCGATCTGATCCGGCAGATCGGGATCGAGCGGTACATCCAGCTGAACAGCGCACCGGCGCCGGACCAGGGGAGCGGGGCGGCGCCGGAGCGGGCGTAGGTTGCCCTTGGAGGAGGAAGCGAACTTCCTCCCCCAAACCCCCACCATCCTTTTTCTCATCCTTTCTCCGCGGCGCTTGCCCGGTCCGGCTGGAAGACTCCCGGCCAAGGCCGTTTCTTCGTCCCGGCCACCTTCCGGGACGGACCGCGCGCAGCGCGGCCCGGCGCTCGACGTCAGCCGAGCCCGCCACCCAGCCCCTTCTCCGCCGCCGCGAAGCGCGCCGGATCCGCCAGCACCCGCGGCACCTTGTGCTGCCCGCCGAGCTTGCCCTCCGCCCGCATCCACCGCGCGAAGGCGCCGGGCGGCAGCAGCACCATCTCCGGCGCGTCGAGCTGCCGCCCCTCCCGGTGCGCCGCGTAATCGGCGTTCGCAGCGGACAGCGCCGCATCCAGCGCCGCGGCGATGCGCGGCGCCAGCGCCGGATCGGCCGGCGCGGCGGGCTCCACCAGCCAGCGATGATGCCCGCGCACGCCCCCGAAGACCGGCCCCACCGTGTATTCCGCCGGCGCCAGCCCCGCCTCGGCCAGCGCCCGCAGCAGCGCCGCCTCGATCTCCTCCCCGCTCAGATGCTCGCCGAAGACGGATAGGCTGTGGGAGACGCGGCCCGTCACCAGCAGCCGCGGCGGATCGCGCGTGACGAAGCGCACCGTATCGCCCAGCAGATAGGCCCAGAGCCCGGCGCAGGAGGAAAGCACCACCGCATACTCCACGCCGGTCTCCAGCGTCGCCGCCCAGTGCCGCGTCGGCCGCGCCGCGTCGAGCTCGGCGACCGGCACGAACTCCCAGAACACGCCGTGGTCCAGGCAGAGGCGGAGCCCCTCCCCCTCCCCGCGATCGGCGATCGCGACGAAGCCCTCGCTCGCCGGATAGACCTCGCGCGTCGCCGCGCCCGGCGGCAGGAAGGGCGCGAAGCGGTCGCGATAGGGCGCCCAGGCGACGCCGCCATGCACCAGCAGCTCCAGCGCCGGCAGGGGCGGCCGCCCATGCCGCGCGGCGAGCCGCTCCAGCAGCAGCAGCAGCCAGGAGGGCGTGCCGGTCAGCACCCGTATCCGCTCCGCGGGCGTCGCCGCGGCCAGCGCGTCCAGCTTGGCGTCCCAGTCGGCCATCAGGGCGAGCCGCTCCGGCGGGAAGCTCCATCCCCGCAGCAGAAGCGGCACCTCGGCGGCGGCGATGCCGGAGAGGTCGCCCTGCCGCACGCCGGGCGCCACCTCCTCCAGCGCCGTGGAGCCGCCGAGCAGGAAGGAGAGCCCGCCAAACACATGGCTGCGCGGCCGCGCGGCGAGGTGGAAGGCCAGCACGTCGAGCGCCGCGGCGCGGTTCGCCGCGACCATCTCCCGCGTCACCGGAATGTACTTGGTGCGGCCGGAGGTGGTGCCGGAGGAGAGCGCGAAATAGGGCACCAGGCCGGGCCAGCTCACCCCGCGCAGCAGGGGGTAGGCAGGCCGCCACCATTCCTCCCAGAACGCCTCGTAGCGGCGGATCGGCACCGCCGCCTGGAAGGCCGCGACATCGGTGATCCGCGCGAAGCCATGCGCTTGCCCGAAA
>DASQVL010000364.1:0-6678 GCA_035640795.1 Crenalkalicoccus sp.
TAGGGGGAGACGCCCTTGGCCATGGCGGCATGGGCGGCGGGGCTGGTCAGCAGGCGGGAGACCTCGGCCACGATGCGATCGGGCGCCGTGCCGATGAGCCGGGCGACGCCGAGCGTCACCGCTTCCGGCCGCTCGGTCGCCCGGCGCAGGACGAGGACCGGCTTGCCGAGCGCCGGCGCCTCCTCCTGCAGCCCGCCGCTATCGGTCAGGACCAGGGTGCAGCGCAGCAGGGCGGCGACCAGCTCGGGATAGGCGAGGGGCGGGCTGAGCGTGACCTGCGGCAGATGGCCGAGCCGGGCGCGGGCGAGGTCGCGGAGATTGGGGTTCGGGTGCACCGGGTAGAGCACCCGGAGCGCCGGGAAGGCCGCACAGAGCCGGGCCACCGCGGCGAAGACGCCTTCCGCCGGGGCGCCGAAATTCTCGCGCCGGTGCAGCGTCATCAGCACCATCGGGCCGGGCTCGGCCGGGGCCGGCCGGGTGCGGGCGGCCATGTCGAGCAGCGCATCGATCACCGTGTTGCCGGTGACGTGGATCAGCCGCGGCGGCACGCCTTCCCGCAGCAGGGCGAGGCGCGCGGCCTCGGTCGGCGCGAAGTTCAGCCGGGCGACGCGGCCGGCGACGACGCGGTTGAACTCCTCCGGAAAGGGGTTCTGCAGATCTCCGGTGCGCAGGCCCGCCTCGACATGGCCGAAGGGGATGCGGCGGTGGAAGCTGGCGATGGCGGCCGCCATGGCGGTGGTGGTGTCGCCCTGGGCGAGCACCAGCGCCGGCGGGTCGTGCGCCAGCAGCGGATCGAAGCCGTCGAGCAGGCGGGCGAGCAGGCCGGAGAGGCTCTGGTCCGGCCGCATGACGCCGAGATCCGCATCCCCGGCCAGGCCGAAGGCGGCGAGCGCCTGGTCGAGCAGCTCGCGGTGCTGGCCGCTGAGCAGCAGCCGCACGGCGAGGCCGCGACGACGACGGAGCGCGCGCACCACCGGCGCCATCTTGATGGCTTCCGGCCGGGTGCCGACCACGCAGATTACGCTGGACGGCTGCATTCCTCCCCGCGCCCTCCGGATCCCCTTCAAGGCGGCGCCAGCATTGTAACGGATCTGTGCTTAGATTTCCCCTGGCCGATCTCGTTGCTGCTGGGCCGGACCTGTCTCTGTCAGTGTAGCAATCCGGCAAGGCCCAGTCACACTTCGAAAAATAAAGCATCTGCGAGGCACGCCCAAGCAACGCAACCGATGTCGCGCCGGCGGCGGCGCCAGCCGCGCGGTGCGCGGCCGCAACGCGGCATCGTCACAAAAGCTTTGCGTAACTGTCACGCGACCATCCGCCCGGCCGGCGCATCTCACCGCGCGTGACTGCGCCCCCCGCCCTCCAGGTCGAGCGCCTGGCCCGCAGCTATGCCGGCCGCCGCGTGCTGAACCTTCCGAGCCTGACTGTCGCCCCGGGCGAGATGGTCGCCCTGATCGGCTCCTCCGGCTCCGGCAAGTCCACCCTGATCCGCCTGCTCTGCGGCCTGGTCACCGCCGATCGCGGAGGGACGGGGACCGGAGTGGTGCGGGCCCGTGGCGCGCTGGTGCAGGCGGGCGGGCGGCTCGACCGCCGGGCGGGCCAGGTGCGCGCGCGCATCGGGGTGGTGTTCCAGCAATTCAACCTGGTGGACCGGCTGCCGGTGATCACCAATGTGCTGATCGGCGCGCTGGCGCGCATCCCGCTCTGGCGCAGCCTGCCACGCCTGTTCACCGAGGCGGAGCGGCGCCAGGCCATGGCGGCGCTGGAGCGCGTCGGCATCGCGCCGCAGGCTTGGCAACGCGCCTCCACCCTCTCGGGCGGCCAGCAGCAGCGCGCCGCCATCGCCCGCGCCCTGATGCAGCGCGCCGGGATCATCCTGGCCGACGAGCCGATCGCCTCGCTCGACCCGGAGAGCGCCACGCGGGTGATGGAGATCCTGGCGGAACTCAACCGGCGGGACGGGATCACCGTCGTGGTCTCGCTCCACCAGGTCGAGGTCGCGTTCCGCTACTGCCGCCGCATCGTCGCGCTGCGCCAGGGCGAGGTGGTGCATGACGGCCCGCCGGAGGCGCTCGACCCCGGGCGCCTCGCCTGGATCTACGGGACCACCGCGGCCCCGCCGCCGTCCCGCGCCCCGGCGCGCGCGCCGGCGCCGGCCGAAGCCTGACACGGAGGAGCAAGCCACATGACCGATCTGACCCGCCGCGCCGCGCTCGGCGCGCTCGCTGCCGGCGCGCTCGGCGCAAGCATGTTGGACCAGGGGGCGGCCCGCGCCCAGGAGAACGAGATCGCTTTCGGCGTCATCTCGACCGAGGGCTCGCAGAACCTGCGCAGCCAGTGGGAGCCCTTCCTCGCCGACATGGCGAAGCAGACCGGGCTCAAGGTCACCGGCTTCTACGCCAGCGACTATGCCGGCGTGATCGAGGCGATGCGCTTCAACAAGGTGCAGGTCGCCTGGTTCGGCAACGCCTCCGCCATGCAGGCGGTGGACCGCGCCAATGGCGAGATCTTCGTGCAGAAGACCTACGCGGATGGCAGCCGCGGCTATTACTCCCTGCTCATCGTCAACCGCGACGGGCCGATAAAGTCCTTCGAGCAACTGCTGCGCGAGCCGGGGAAGTACAATTTCGGCAATGGCGACCCGAACAGCACCTCCGGCTTCCTGATCCCGAGCTACTATGCCTGGGCAAAGAACAACATCGACGTCCGCAGCTTCTTCAGGAACGTGGTCACCGGCAACCATGAGGCCAATCTGCTGGCCGTGGCACTCGGCCGCGTCGACGTCGCGACGAACAACACCGAGGACCTGGAAAAATTCCAGAAGCAGCAGCCGGAGCGCGCGGCGCTGATCCGGGAGATCTGGCGGAGCCCGATCATTCCGGCCGATCCCATGGTCTGGCGCGCCGACCTGCCGGAGCCGGTGAAGCAGAAGATGCGCGCCTTCTTCCTGAGCTATGGCCGCGACCGCCCTGGCGCCGACCCGGCGCGGGAGCGCGAGATCCTGCAGAAGATGGGCGGCTGGGGCGAGTTCATCCCCTCCTCCAACGCCCAGCTCCTGCCGATCCGCCAGGTCGCCGCCTTCCGCCAGAAGCTCGCCGTCCAGAACGACACCACGCTCTCGGCCGAGGAGAAGCAGAAGAAGCTCGCCGAGCTCGATGCGCGGCTGGCCGAGCTCGACCGCGAGCTGACCGCGGCGCAGCGCAACCCGGCGCGCTGAGCCCGGCGGGCGGGGGCCGTGTCGGAGGCCGCGCTGCCGCCGCTGCATCCGCCCATGCGGGCCACGCTCACGCGCTGGCTCGCCATGGCGGCGCTGGCGGCGGCGCTCGCCTGGGCGTGGCAGGGGGCGGAGATCAGCCCCTGGGTGCTGGTGCGCGACAGCGGCAACATGCTGCAGCTGGCGCGCGACTTCTTCCCGCCGGATTTCGCGCACTGGCGCGACTACCTGGGCGAGACGCTGCTGACCCTGCAGATCGCGCTGTGGGGCACGACGCTCGCCGTGCTGTTCGCCGTGCCCTGCGGGCTGCTGTCGGCCACCAACATCGCGCCCTGGTGGGTGGTGCAGCCGATGCGGCGGCTGATGGATGTCTGCCGCTCGATCAACGAGCTGGTCTTCGCCATGCTCTTCGTGGTGGCGGTCGGCCTCGGCCCCTTCGCAGGCGTGCTCGCCCTCTGGATCCACACCACCGGCATCCTGGCCAAGCTGTTCGCCGAGGCGGTGGAGGCCGTAGATCCGCGGCCGGTGGAAGGGGTGCGCGCGACCGGCGCCTGGCGGATCGAGGAGATCGCCTTCGGCGTGCTGCCGCAGGTCATGCCGCTCTGGGTCTCCTACGCGCTCTACCGCTTCGAGAGCAATGTCCGCTCGGCCTCGGTCATCGGGCTGGTGGGCGCGGGCGGCATCGGCCAGCTGCTGTGGGAGATCGTGCGCGCCTTCCAGTTCCAGCAGACCTGCGCCGTCATGATCATCGTGGTGATCACGGTGACGGTGGTGGACTTCCTCTCCCAGCGGTTGCGCCGACTGTTCATCTGACACCGGTCTGCGTTCGTGTTGGCACACAAGCACCCTGAGGCGCCGGCGCAGCCTGCCTCACAGGCGGCAAATCAGGATTCATGCAAGGCGGCCTGACGACGTCCCGCAGATCCGCGGCGGCCATGGCGAGATGGCGGAGCACGAGATCGGCCGCGCCCGAGGCGGCTGTCCGGATCGGCGCATCCATGGCGGATCGGGCGAGATCGTGAAGGAGATCATCGCGCGCACGCTGTGGCCCACCCGCAGAATGGCGCGCCGTGGCACGGATCGGGCCGCCCGGGTTGGCGCTGCGGCCCGCCTCCCTGCTAACCTGCGGCCGGCAACTGGGGAGGCTCCCATGAACGTCGCGGACATCCGGGCGGCCCGCTGCGCGGCCATCGCCACCACGGTGGACCGCATCCGCCGCATCGAGGCGGAGCAGGGCGTGACGCGGGAGGCGCTTGCCGATATCCGCGCCGAGCTGATGCGGCTCGCCGCGCAGGAGCACCTGTTCCCGGAGAGCGAGTTCCCGCCGCCCGCCTTCGGCGAGAAGGGCGCCAACCGCTACCGGCTGCACGCCGATGAGGGCGACCGCTTCGCGCTCTACCTGAACGCGCTGAACCCGGGCAACGAAAGCCGCCCGCACGACCACACCACCTGGGCCGTCGTCGTCGCGGTGGAGGGGCAGGAGCTGAACCGCGTCTATCGTCGCCTCGACGATGGCAATGATCCGGAGCGCTGCATGATCGCGCTGGCCGAGGAGATCATGGTGGAGCCGGGGTGCGGCATCTGCCTGATGCCGGACGACATCCACTCCATCCACACCGCCGGCGACCTGCCGACGCGCCACCTGCACATGTACGGCCTGGCGCTGGAGCGGCTGGACGATCGCAAGGCCTATGACATGGAGAGCGGCCGGGTGATCCCCTACAACCGCAACTTCATGCAGCCTTCCGCCGCGCCGCGCGGCTGAGACCCGCATGCGCAGGGTCAACGCCGCCACGCTGAAGGCGTGGATCGGCGACGGGGCGGAGCTCGCCATCCTGGATGCGCGGGAGGAAGGCGAGTTCGGCGCCGCGCATCTCTTCTGGGCGGTGCCCTGCCCGCTCTCCCGCGCCGAGCTGCGCGCCCGCGCGCTGCTGCCGCGGCTTGCCACGCGCATCTGCTGCGTGGATGGCGGGGAGGGCCATGCGGAGCGGCTGGCGGCCTGGCTCGACAGCATCGGCGCCACCGACCTCCATGTGCTGGAGGGCGGCGTGCCGGCCTGGAAGGCAGCCGGCCATGTGGTGTTCTCCGGCGTCAACGTCCCCTCCAAGGCCTTCGGGGAGTGGGTGGAGCACCAGTACGGCACGCCCTCCGTGGATCCCGCCGAGCTGCACGCGATGATGGAGCGCGGCGAGGACATGGTGATCCTCGACAGCCGGCCGATGGAGGAGTTCCGCCGCATGTCCATCCCCGGCGCGCGCGACGTGCCGGGCGGCGAGCTGGTCTACCGCATCGGCGAGCTCGCGCCGCGGCCGGAGACGACCATCGTGGTGAATTGCGCGGGCCGCACGCGCTCCATCATGGGCGCCGAGAGCCTGCGGAGCGCCGGCGTGCCGAACCGCGTCGTCGCGCTGCGCAACGGCACGATGGGATGGGAGCTCGCGGGATTCGCCTGCGAGCGCGGGCGGGCGGAGAGCTATCCGCCGGGCACGCCCGCTTCGCTCGCCCAGGCGCGCGCGCGGGCCGAGGCCTTCGCCGCGCGCTGTGGCGTGCGGGTGACCGACCGCGCGGGGCTTGCCGCGATGCAGGCCGATCCCGGCCGCACGACCTACCTGCTCGATGTCCGCAGCCCGGAGGAATTCGCGGCCGGGCATATCGCGGGCAGCCTGAGCGCGCCGGGCGGGCAGCTGGTGCAGGCGACCGACCAGTGGGTCGCGGTGCGCAACGCGCGGATCGTGCTGGTCGATGATGCTGGTCTCGGCGCGCCCTCGCGTGATCGCCTTGGCGCGCCTTCGCGCGACGGGGTGCGCGCGCGCATGACCGGCGGCTGGCTGCGCCAGCTCGGCCAGTGGGAGGTGTACGTGCTGGAGGACGGCCTGGCCGGACGGCTGGAGGAGGGCATGGCGCGGCCGGACTGTCCGGAGGCGGTGGCGATCCGCGCCGATGCGGTCGCGCCCGTGCAGCTCGCGGCGCTGCTCGCCGCGGGCGGCGCGCAGGTGGTGCAGCTCTCGCGTTCCACGGCCTTCCGGGAGGCGCACATCCCCGGCGCGCTCTGGGGCGTGCGGACGCGCCTCGCTGCGCTGGCGCCGCAGCTTGCCGCCGACCGGCCGGTGGTGGCGGCGGCGGAGGAGGAGGCGGTCGGCCGCCTCGCCGTGCCGGAGCTCAGGGCGCTGGTGGCTGTGCCGGTCCGCCTGCTGGCGGGGGGCCTGGCCGCCTGGCGCGCGGCGGGGCTGCCTCTGGAGGCCGATCGTCACGATCCCCCGGACGCCGCCTGCGTGGACGTCTATCTTCGCCCCTATGACCGCAACGAAGGCGTCGAGCAGGCGATGCGCGACTACCTCTCCTGGGAGGTGGACCTGGTGCACGAGGTGGCGCGGGACGGGGATGCGCGGTTCGGGCTGGGGTGACGGGAAAACGGGCGGCTGGGAGTCTCCCAGTCGGACCGGGCAAGCGCCCCCGAGAAAGGA
>DASQVL010000365.1:0-2590 GCA_035640795.1 Crenalkalicoccus sp.
GTCGGCGCCCAGGCGGCAAGCGTCACCGGCAGCGTCCCGGCCTGGCCGAACTCGCCGGTGATGCGGTCCAGCACGAAGAGGGCGAAGCCTGCGCTGACGCCGGCCGCCAGCATCTGCGCCACGCCGCCGCGGCGCGCCGGGCGCATGGAGAAGCCGGCGGCGAGCAGCGCCATCGCCGCGGCGAGCAGCGGCAGGGCGAGCAGCGACTGCAGGTGCAGCCGGTGCCGCACCGCGGAGAAGCCGGCCTGCTCCAGCACCTGGATGAAGCCGGGCAGCGACCAGAAGCTCAGCGTGTCCGGGGAGGCGAAGCTCGTCTCGATGCGGTCCGGCGTCAGGTCGGTGGGCAGCCGGATCGTCTCCGGCGGCCGCGCCGTGCGGTCCGGATTGAAGGTCACCGCCTCCTCCAGCTGCCAGGCGCCCGGCAGCAGGCGGGCGCGCGGCGCCTCGATCCGGGCGAGCGGCCGGTCCTTGGCGGAGAGCCGCCATACGGTGACGTCCTGCAGCGTGAACTCCTCCGGATCGGTGCTGCGCGCCGCCACCGGCCGGCCCGAGAGGATGGCGACCCCGGCCGGCTCCAGCCCGCGATCGGCCTGGCGCAGCCAGAGCCGCCCGCCGGCGAGCGCGCTGAGCCCGGCGGCGTTGCGGAGATAGGCGTTGTCCAGCCGTTCCGCTCGCGAAAGCATGACCGAGGAGAGCGGCGATATGGCGAAGGTCGCCGCCCCGCCGAAGGCGAGCGCCACCAGCACCGGGCCGGAGAGGAAGCCCCAGGCGGAGACCCCCGCGGCGCGCGCCACGATCAGCTCGGAGGAGCGGGTGAGCCGCCAGAAGGCGAGGATGCCGCCGAGCAGCACCGCGAAGGGCAGGATCTGCAGGGCGACGAAGGGCAGGCGGAGCCCGGCGATCTCGGCGACCAGGCCGAAGGTGGCGTCCGGCCGCGCAGCGGCGCGGCGCAGGAGCTCGAGGAAGTCGAACAGCGAGACCAGCAGCGTCAGGCTCGCCAGCATGGCGAGTGCCGCGGTCAGGAAGCGCCGCGCCACGTAGACGGTGAGGGTGAGGGCGAGCATCATTCCGCGGCGTGTGGCACCACATGGCCCACCATGCCACCGCGTGGCCTCGGCTGCGGCAGGCCCGGCCGCCCGGACAGTTCCCAGGCGGCGACCAGGCCCGGCAGCACCGCCTGCACCCAGAGCAGCGGGATGGCCCCCGGCTGCCGCGCGGCGAGGTTGCCGAGCACGAGCCCCGCCGCCAGCAGCCCGACCACCACGGCGACGCCGCCGAACAGGCGCAGCCCCCCGCCATGGCGGCGGAACGGCCCGGTCAGGGTGGTGGCCAGCGCGACCAGCGCGAAGGCGAGCGTGGTCAGCGGCCCGGCCAGGCGCTGATGCGCCTCCACCCGGAAGCGTCTGATGTCGCGTTCGGAGACGTGCTCGGCGGGATCGGGGTGCAGCAGCTCGGAGAGGGTGCGCTCCTGCGCATTGCGGTAGCGCTCCGTCTCCCCATGCGCGGCGCGCGCCAGCTCCACGCTGTTCTCGCGGAAGGAGAGGACGGAAAGTCGGGTGCCGGGCGGCGTGCCGGCCGCCGCGCCGGCGGGCGGCGGCACGCGCTCGATCTGCTGGCGCACGCCGTTCTCGAGCGTGACGCGCGGGCCGTTCGGGCTTGGCGTGATGCGCCCGGCCTCCGCCAGGATGGTCACCGGCGCGCCCCTGTCCCGCGCGTCATGCACCAGGATGCCGCGCAGCGTGCCGTCCGGGTCGCGGTAGCGGGCATAGACCGTCAGGTCGTCCCCCACCGCGCTGAACACCCCCTCCTGCACCAGGATCGCCGCCAGCTCGTTGCGGATCTCGTACTGCCAGGCGCGGAAGGCGGCCTGGCTCGCCGGCACCAGGACGAGGTTGAGCCAGTAGCCGAGCACGAGCGCCAGCAGCGCCAGCGCGATCGCCGGCCGCGCCAGCCGCCAGTGGGAGAGGCCGGCGGCGCGCATCACCACCAGCTCCCGGTCCGACGCCAGCCGCACATAGGTGAACAGCGTCACCACGAAGGTGGTGATGGGCAGGATGACCGCGAAGAAGCTCGGCAGCAGCAGCCCGGTCAGCTCGATGAAGACGAGGAAGGAGAGGCCGCGGTCGAGCACCAGCTCGATGAAGCGGAGCGACTGGGTCAGCCAGACCAGCGCGGCCAGGCCGATCGTCACGGCGAACAGGCCGATCGCGAGCTGGCGGAAGATGTAACGGTCGAGGCGGGACATGCCATCCCAAACTAGGCCCCCCGCTGTCGCGAGGCAAAGCGCCCGGCGGAATGTGTGGCCCTCATCCCCGCCACTGTTGCCGGAAGAAGAGGCGAGGGCCGCGCGGCCGGCCCGCTCGCCTCGTGGTCCGCTCGCCTTGTGGTCCGCTTGCCTTGTGGTCCGCTCACCTTGTCCGGTGCCGGAGGCCCGCGGCCCGCGCGGCCGCCCGGCCCCGGCACGGGGCGCGGCCCGCAACGGGCCAGGCCGGAAGGGCCCAGCCCAGGGTTGACGCGCCTCCGCAACACGTCACCCTGGGCTCCGGGCCGGTGCCGCGGATGGCGGGCAGGGCCCAGCGCTGGTCCGCCG
>DASQVL010000366.1:0-8098 GCA_035640795.1 Crenalkalicoccus sp.
CCCGCCAGGTGGCTGGGCCACCTGGACCGCCATCAGTTTCATCTCGTGCGGGGTCGGGCCGTTCGGATGAGCAACTGATACCGCCTCAGCAAGTCCTGGCCTCCGGTCGGGCAGCCGGACGGCACTGGGCGAGCCCGCCAGGCGACCCAAGTGTCAGCCACCCTCGCGGCCGCCGCGCATGTAGTGTCGCTCGGGCCGATAGCCGTTGCCGGCCAGCCAGCCCCAGAACTCGTGCAGTGCTTGGCCCAGCGTGCGGCGCCGGCCCGTTACCAAGGTCTCGCGCGTCATGGCCGCCTCGCCAGCCGCGTTCGCGTTGAAGCAAAGGGGCGACGCCACGAGGCGGGGGCGACGCCACGAGGCGCCGCAGAATTCGGGGGGAACGTCCGAGGGACGCAGCCAGACAGAGCAGCGCGCGTCCGGCCGATCTATTGGCGAAAAGGAAAGATCAGGCATCAGGAGAGAAGGGGAGCCATATACTCGGGTCCAAATAGCAATTCCATTGGTATAGGCTGCCAAACTTCCCGGTCCGTGATGCGTCTATCCAAGCAGCAGCGACCCACGGGGCGCTGCATACTATCCCCGCGGCGGTGGCAGGGCCGTCTTCCTGCCCGCATGGCGGGGGCGTACCCTCCGCCCGGTCGGACGCCGGGCCGAGACGTCCAGGCAAAGGCCGCCCGCGGGGATCTGTCAGGAGCCCGTCGCGCATCTCACGCCAGCAGGTTCGGCGCGGGCGCTGACAGAACCCATCCAAGATGTCACCTGTTCGGTGGACCGGTCAGTAAGCGCGGGGAATTTCGACGGATGGACCGGCGAACTCGGTCAGATCCAGCGTGGGGCGGCTCCCGACGGCGGTGAGGTTCTCGTCGAGCCAGCGCTCGGCCGCATCGCGCCCGAGGTCGCGCAACTGCCGCAGGACGTCCCAACGGGCGTCCAGCGCGCTGCCGCCAGGCAAGGCGCGGAACGCCTCCTCGGCGGCGATCACGTGTAGCCGGGCCTCGCGCAGCCGCGCCAGACCCGTGCCCGGCGGTGGCGCCTCGGGCAGCTCGGCCACCAGCCGCTGGGCCACGGCGAGGGTACGCAGCTCCAGCTGCAGGGCGGTGCTGAAGGCAAACTCGGCCGCCCGCTCCCGGATGTCGGCGGCGCCGTGCGGCGGCTCGGGGCGCTCCCGCGGCCTTGTCGGGACGAGGATGACGTCGGGCGGCGCGCCGGCCTCGATCAGCGGCCGCAGCGGCGGGTTGGAGGCATAGCCGCCGTCCCAGAAGAGCTCGCCCGCTATCTCCACCGGCGGGAAGAGCTGCGGCAGGCAGGCCGAAGCGAGCAGCACGTCCCGGGTCACCTCCGCACCCCAGAATAGCCGCGCCTCGCCGCTGCGTACCCGTGTCGCCGAGACGACCAGCGTCGGCGCTCCCTCCCGCTCGAAGGCAGACGGGTCGAGCAGTCCGTCCAGTATGCCTCGCAGCGGATTCGGGCCGATGGGGGCAAGGCGCGACGGCGGCAATTCCCTGGCCACATGCCGCAGCGCCTCGGTCACGGTGTCGAACACCCCGAAGAACGGGCGAAGCCAAGCCACGCCGTCGAGGTCGGGCGAGCCGGCAGCGATGGCAACACGCCGCCAGAACGCCTCGAGCAGGCGCTTGGCCTCGGCCGGGCCGGCGGTAGCGAGACCCTGGACGAGCATGGCCGCGTTCATCGCTCCGGCACTGGCGCCGCTGGCGACCGCAATGCGTAGGCGCGGCTCGTCCAGCAGGCGGTCCAGCACGCCCCAGGAGAACGCGCCGAGCGCGCCGCCGCCCTGCAGCGCGACGGTCACCGCACATGCGGCCCTGACGGGACGCACTGGGCGTGGTCGGGAATAGGTGATGGGAGAGATAGCGTTCATGTGTTTCCTGGGTTCAGCGGCTCCGAGCAGCCGTCACCACCTGGCGGACCCAATCGGCCCGGCTGGCGTGGTCATGTCGAAAGTTGGGTGAGTGCGATGCCGTCGCCGGGGCCGCCCTTGAAGCCGAGGAGGCTTCGCAGCGCGAGAAGCGGCGCTCCAGCGCAGTCTAGCTTCGCCGTCATGACCGCCCCTTCCGCGGTGCGAGACGGTAGTGCCGCAAGAACATCCGGATCGTCTCCTCGATCAGCTCCTCGGCCGGAACCGGAAGGCCTTGGCGGCCCATCATCCACGGCCACAGGAAGAACTCGTTGATCATCCCCATGAACTGGTGAGCCGCCAGCACCGGATTGCGGCAGTCCAGGATGCCCAGGGCGGTCAGGTGGGCGAGGTAGCGCGCGAACCGCTCCGTCTGGGGGTCCATGACCGCCGCGAACGCCTCGGCGATCCAGGGAAACTGGCGGGAGTCGGCCACCACCATCCGGAAGAAGCCGAGGTATCCCGGGCGCCTGTGGAGCTGCAGGATTGCCCGCGCGACCAGGCGGAGGACGTCCTCGACATCGCCTTGGGTCTCGACGCCCGGCGGCAGGACGTCCTCGAACTGCGCCGACACCCCGAGGAGCATCTCCCGGAAGATCTCCTCCTTGCTCGCGAACTGATTGTAGAGCGTCCGCCGGGCCACGCCGGCGGCCTCGGCCAGTTCGTCCATGCTGACGGCGCCGAAGCCGCGTTCCAGGAACAGGCGCTCGGCGGCCTCGACGATGGCCTCGCGCGATCCGCCCCGTCGGGCCTTCGCGCTGGCCTCGCTCAAGGCCCTGTGATTGTCCATCTGAAATCCCTTCTTGCACTTCGTAGTGCATCTTGATACCTCGCACAGGGCAGTGCAAGCCCCTCGCCCCGGAAGGCTCGCGGCAAGCGGCGCCGGAACGGTGGGCCCTCGCGGGCAGCACCCCAGCTCGTCCCCCTTCGGAGACCAACGCCAATGCTCAACCCTCGGATCGCAGCAGCCGCCCTGCTCGCGGCGGCGGCCGTCGCGGGCTGCGACAAGCCGCCGCCACCCGAGGCCCAGCCCCGGCCCGTCCGCACGGTCACCGTCGGGCAGCGCGCCGAGGGCGAGCTCGTGTCGCTGACCGGCCACGTCCGCGCCAGGGTCGAGGCGAACCTCGCCTTCCGGATCTCCGGGCGCGTGGTCGAGCGGCTCGTAAACGTGGGCGACGTGGTCCAGGCCGGCCAGGTCGTCGCCCGGCTCGACCCGCAGGACCAGCAGAACGCGCTGCGCACCGCGCAGGCCAAGCTCGCGGCGGCCGAGGCGACGCAGACCCAGACGCGCCTCGCCTTCGGGCGCCAGCAGGAGCTGCTGAAGGATGGCTGGACGCCGCGCGCGCGCTTCGACGACGCCCAGCAGGCCTACCTTGCCGCCCAGGCCGAGGTCGCCGCGGCGCAGGCGATGCTGAAGCAGGCGCAGGACCTGCTGAGCTACACGACGCTCACGGCCGACGTCCCCGGCGTGATCACCGCGAAGGGCGCCGAGCCGGGCGAGGTGGTCCAGCCCGGACAGATGATCGTGCAGCTGGCGAAGCAGGGCGGGCGCGACGCCGTCTTCGACGCGCCCGAGCAGCTCGTCCGGACGGGCCCGCGCGATCCCGTGGTGCAGATCGCCCTCAGCGAGGACCCGAGGATCACCGCCACCGGCCGCATCCGCGAGGTCTCGCCGCAGGCGGACGCCACCACGAGGACCTTCCAAGTCAAGGTCGGCATCATCGATCCGCCGGAGGCCATGCGGCTGGGCTCCACCGTCACCGGCCGTGGCCGGCTCGCCGCGCCGCCCGGCATGGAGGTCCCGGCGAGCGCGCTGACCGAGACCAACGGGCGCGCGGCCGTGTGGGTGTTCGACCCGAAGAGCCAGACCGTCGCGCTGCGCAACGTGGAGGTCGGGCGCTACGACCCGAGCGGCGTCGTGGTCTCGCAGGGGCTGGAGGCGGGCGACATCGTGGTCACCGCCGGGGTCCAGGTGCTGCACCCGGGCCAGAAGGTCCGCCTGCTGGGAGCCGCCGGCTGATGCACCGCTTCAACCTCTCCGAGTGGGCGATCCGGCACCGCGCGCTGGTCACCTACTTCATGCTCGTCCTCGCCGTCGCGGGCGTCGGCTCCTACCTCCGTCTCGGGCGGAGCGAGGACCCAGACTTCACCATCAGGACCATGGTGGTGCAGGCCACCTGGTCCGGCGCCACCCTCAGCGACACGCTGCAGCAGGTCACCGACCGCCTCGAGCGCAAGCTGCAGGAGACGCCGGACCTCGACTACCTGAAGAGCTACACCTCCGCGGGCAAGGCCACGATCTTCGTCTACCTCAAGGACGCCACGCCCGCCGCCCGGGTGCCGGACATCTGGTACCAGGTGCGCAAGAAGGTGCGCGACATCCACCAGACGCTGCCGCTCGGCGTGCAGGGCCCGTACTTCAACGACGAGTTCGGCGACACCTACGGCATCGTCTACGGCTTCACCGCCGACGGCTTCACCCGCCAGGAGCTGCGCGACCATGTGGACGAGGTCCGCCAGCGCCTCCTCCAGCTGCCCGACGTCACCAAGATCGACGTCCTCGGCGCGCAGGACGAGCGCATCTACGTCGAGTTCTCGACCGAGCGGCTGGCCGGCCTTGGGATCGACCGCGCCGCGCTGGTCGCCGCCCTGCAGGCGCAGAACGCCGTGGCGCCCGCCGGCGTGGTAGAGACCGGGGCCGAGAAGATCCTCATCCGCGTCTCCGGCGGCTTCCGCTCGGTGCAGGATGTGCAGGCCGTCAACTTCGCCGTGAACGGCCGGATGCTCCGCCTCGGCGACATCGCGCGGGTGACGCGCGGCCCCGCCGACCCGCCGCAGCCGATGTTCCGCGTCAACGGCCAGGACGCCATGGGCCTCGCCATCGCCATGCACAGCGGCGGCGACGTCCTCACCCTCGGGCGCAACGTCGAGCACGCCATGGCGGAGATCACCGCGGACCTGCCGGTCGGGATCGAGCCGCACCTCGTCGCCGACCAGCCGGTGACCGTCGAGCACGCGGTGGACGAGTTCACGAAGGCGCTGTGGGAGGCGATCGCCATCGTCCTTGCGGTCAGCCTGGTCAGCCTCGGCCTGCGCGCGGGCGCCGTGGTGGCCATCGCGATCCCGCTGGTGCTGGCCATCGTGTTCGTGGCCATGGAGATCCTGGGGATCGACCTGCAGCGGATCTCGCTGGGCGCGCTGATCATCGGCCTCGGCCTGCTGGTGGACGACGCCATGATCACGGTCGAGAGCATGGTCACGCGGCTGGAGGAGGGCGACGACAGGGAGCACGCGGCCACCTTCGCCTACACCTCGACGGCCTTCCCAATGCTGACCGGCACGCTGGTCACCATCGCCGGCTTCGTCCCCATCGGCTTCGCGCGCAGCTCTGCGGGGGAGTACACCTTCTCGATCTTCGCCGTGGTCGCCATTGCGCTGATCGCCTCGTGGGTCGTGGCAGTCGTCTTCGCCCCGCTGCTCGGCGTCTGGATGCTCGGCAAGCCGAAGAAAGCCCGTTCCGGGGGGCCTGGCCCGATCATGCGTGCCTTCCGCCACCTCCTCGCGCTGGCGATGCGGGCGCGCTGGCTTACGATCATTGTCGCGCTCGCCCTGTTCGGGGCGTCGCTCTGGGGCATGCGGCTGGTGCCGCAGCAATTCTTCCCCGCCTCGGACCGCCCCGAGCTGCTGGTGGACCTGCAGCTCCCCGAGAACGCCTCGATCTACGACACCCAGCAGCAAGCGGCCCGGCTCGACCGGCTTCTCAAGGCCGATCCGGAGGTGGACCACTGGAGCACCTATGTCGGGCAGGGCGCCGTGCGCTTCTACCTGCCGCTCAACGTGCAGCTGCCGAATGACTTCTTCGCCCAGACCGTGGTCGTCACCAAGGGAATCGAGGAGCGCGAGCGGGTGAAGGCGCGGCTGGAGCACGCGCTGGCGAACGACTTCCCGAGCGTGACCGCGCGGGTCTACCCGCTGGAGCTCGGCCCGCCGGTCGGCTGGCCGTTGCAGTACCGGGTGAGCGGGCCGGAGCCCGGCCAGGTGCGCGACGTCGCGTCCCGGGTCGCGGAGGTGCTGGGGGCCGGGCCCGGCGTGCGGAACGTGAACTACAACTGGATGGAGCCGGCGCGCACCGTGCGGATCCGGGTGGACCAGGACCAGGCCCGCCTGGTCGGCCTGAGCTCGCAGGACCTGGCGCTGGCCCTGAACACGGTCATGTCCGGCGTGACGGCGACGCAGGTGCGGGACGGGATCTACCTGGTGGACGTGCTGGTGCGGGCCTCGCCCGAGCAGCGCGTGTCGCTGGAGACGATCCGCACGCTGCAGGTGCCGCTGCCGAACGGGCGGACCGTGCCCCTCACGACGATCGCCTCGATCGGGTACGACCAGGAGTACCCGATGGTCTGGCGCCGGGACCGCCGGCCCACCGTGACGGTGCAGGCGGACGTGGCACCCGGCATGCAGCCCGCCACCGCCGTGCAGGCGCTCGCACCGAAGATGGCGGCGCTGAACGCCAGCCTGCCCGCCGGCTACCACATCGCCGTCGGCGGGAGCGTGGAGGAGAGCGCGAAGGCGGAGGCGTCGGTGATGGCCGTCCTGCCGATGGCGTTCCTGCTGATGCTCACGGTGCTGATGCTCCAGCTGCAGAGCTTCAACCGGCTGTTCCTGGTGGTCAGCGTGGCCCCGCTCGGGCTCATCGGGGTGGTCGCGGCGCTCCTCGTCGCCGACAAGCCGATGGGCTTCGTGGCCCTGCTCGGCGTGCTCGCGCTCACCGGCATGATCGTCCGCAACTCGGTCATCCTGGTGGACCAGATCCAGACGGAGGAGGCGCATGGCCGCCACCCCTGGGAGGCGGTGGTCGAGGCGACGGCGCACCGCTTTCGGCCGATCCTGCTGACCGCGGCGGCGGCGATCCTCGGCATGGTCCCGATCGCGCCGACGGTCTTCTGGGGGCCGATGGCCTACGCGATCATGGGCGGCCTGGCGGTCGCCACGCTGCTGACCCTCGTCTTCCTGCCGGCGCTCTACGTCGCGTGGTTCGGGATCAAGGCGCCGCAGCTGGAGGCCAGCCACAGCACGGGTCTCGAGCAGGCCGCCATGCCCAGTCATTGACGCCAGGCGAGGAGGCGAGAGATGCCCGGAGCCCAAGCCGTTTCGTCGGACCCGCGCGAGACGGGCGGCGTGGTCGCGCGCCCGGTACGCATCGTCGGGTGCGCGGCCAGGCAGGCCCTTGCCGAAGGGCACTGGCGCGGCACCGGGGACCTTGCACAACAGCACTTCTTCGAGGCGGCATGTACATCGATCCCCCCTCCTGATCTCATGTTCGGCGCTGCGGGGGGCTCAGCCCGTGCCGAGCCAGCGGCGCAGCACGGCGATGGTTGGCACGTCGAACAGATGGTTCAGCACGGTGAAATGGGTTGCGTCGGGCACCAGCGCCGCTTGGGCCTCGGTCGCGCCGGCCTCCCGGAGCGCCGCGGCGAAGCCCATTGTCTGGCCGATGAAGCCGTCCGTCTCCCGCGCGCCGGCGACGAGGCGGGCGGGGAAGCGGAGCTCGCCCCTCCGCCTCGCCAGGGCCAGCAGCGGGCTGCCCGCCTCGGCCTGCGCCGGCGTCAGGGCCACCGAGGCGCCGATGCTGGTCCGCAGCAACGGACGCAGGTCGTACACGCCGCTGACGCCGAGCAGCCCGCGCAGGCCAAGTGCCGCCGGCAGCGCGCCCTCCGACAGCGCGGCCCAGGCGGCGAGCTGCCCGCCCGCCGAATGGCCGGACAGCACCACGCGCCGCGGATCGAAGCCGAGCCCCGCGCCGGGCAGCCAGTGCAGCGCGGCCGCGATCTCCGCCGCGATCCCGGGCAGCGCCACCGCCGGTGCCAGGTCGTAGCCTAGCAGGGCGACGGAGATGCCGGCGGCGAGCAGCGGCTCCGCGAGGAAGGAGAAGATCTCCTTCTCCAGCGCGCGCCAGTAGCCGCCGTGGATGAAAACCAGCAGCGGCGTGCCGGGCCCGACGCCGAAATAGTCGAGGCGCATGCGCGGCCCTGGCCCGTAGCGCAGATCGAGGCCCACCGCATGGCGGGCCCGCAGGGCGAGCCCGGCCTCCCGCATGGCGGCGTAGACCGCATCGCGCTCCGGGTGGCGGGCCCGGAGGCTGTACTCGGCCTCGAGCGCCGGGTCGATCGGCTCAGATGCCAA
>DASQVL010000367.1:0-8319 GCA_035640795.1 Crenalkalicoccus sp.
CGCCTGCGGCGTGCCGCCCCAGCGCCGGCAGAGGTAGAGCGGCATCAGCAGGTGGAAGCTGCCATAGGCGTGGGAGGCGAAGCTGAACGGCGCAAGGCAGCTCGCCGCCACATCCAGGCCGAGCTCCTCCTTGAGCTCGCGGATCAGCGCCGCCTCCGGCGTCTCGCCGGCCTCGACCTTGCCGCCCGGGAACTCCCAGAGGCCGGCGAGCGGCTTGCCCTCCGGCCGGCGGGTCAGCAGCACCCGGCCATCGGCGTCCAGCAGCGCGCAGGCGGCGACCAGCACCACCGGCCGCGCCGCCGCCTCCCCGCCCGGCAGCGCGCCCGGGGCCGGCCGCAGCTCCGCGCCGGCGACGCGGAAGGTGCGCACCGCCATCATGCCGTTGCGCGAGAGGAATTCGCGCATCCTGCCTCCTACTTCGCGGAACCCCAGGCGCTGCAACACCGCGGCGGAGCGATGGTTGTCGAGCAGCACCTCCGCCCGCAGGCCCTCGATGCCGAGCGTGTCGAAGGCCCAGCGGGCGAGTCGCGCCACCGCCTCCGGCGCCAGGCTGCGGCCCCAGTGACGGCGGCCGAGCCAGTAGCCAATCTCCGCCTCCCGCCCGTCGCGGTCGAGCGAGAGGGCGATGCAGCCGACCAGCGTCTCCGTCCCGAACTCGGCCGAGGCGATCGCCAGGTGCCACGCCTCCCCGGCCGCGAGCTGCGTCCAGGTGGAGGCGATCCACTCCGCCGCATGCTCGATCGGGTAGGGGAAGGGCACGCGGGACATGTTCTTCGCCACTTCCCAGTCGTTCAGCAGCCGGTGCAGGTCGGCCGCGTCCTCGGCGCGCAGCGGCCGGAGCACCAGCCGCTCGGTGGCGAGCGGCGTGAAGGCAGAGGGGATGTGGTTCACGTTGCGCGCGCCGTGCTGGTTCCGAGAAGGAAAAGAATTCTGAGGACGAAACGTCAATGCCTCGTTGAGCCCGGCGGCTTGGTTGCGACGCAGAGTATATCAGCGGCGGCGGAATTGCGCGGTGGGCCGAACAGCGCGGCCAGCAACCGTGCCGCCGTGTGGCTGCCGAGTGCCGCCCCATGCCACCGCCAGCTGGCGCGCACCGGGCGCCCTGGCGTGGTGCGCACGGGCGAGATCCGCGCGGCCCAGTGCAGCACGGCCTGGGCGGGGTAGGCGGGCAGGGGCGCGATCCGCAGCGGTTGCAGGCCGAGCCGCTCGCACAGCGCCGCGCAGGACGCCGCATTCCACCAGCTGAGATGGTGCGGCGGCAGGTTCACGAGATTGTTCGGCAGGGCGGTGAGCGGCGAGGGCCAGAGCGGCATGGCGAGCACCAGCGTGCCGCCCGGCCGCAGGCAGCGCGCCATGGCGCGGGCGAGGCCGAGCGGGTCCGCCGCGTGCTCCAGCACCTGGAAGGCGCAGACCACGTCATAGGCGCCCGGGTGGCGGGCGGCATGCACCTCCGCCGTCTCGGCCAGCCGGCCGGGACCGGCCGGGGCGAAGGGGTCGAGGCCCGTGTAGCGCGCCTGCGGCAGCAGGGTCGCGAATCCGCCGGCGCCGCAGCCCACATCCAGCACGCGGTCGCCGGGGGCGACGAGCTCCGCCCCGGCCAGGAAGTCGCCGCGCCGCTCCGGCGCCTGCGCCGCGTGGCGGCGGCCGCGCCGCCCGACCGCGCGGTAGAAGCCGGCATCGCCGGCGACGGGCGGGTGGAAGAAGGCGAGGCCCGAGGGCGCGCGCCACAGCCCGATGCGCCCCTGGTCGCGCCGCAGCGGCGTCGGCGCGATGCCGGCGCCCCAGCGCCACATGTCGTGCAGCAGCTTGGCCGGGATGGCCTGCATCAGCTCGGCGCCCGGCGCGCCGGTCAAGGGGCAGGGGGGGCCGGACTCAGGCGGCATGCGGCCTCAGGCAGCATGCGGCAGCCGGGCCACCACGCGCACCGCCTGCGGCCCGTCCACCTCATAGACCACGTGGCGCCAGCGCAGCCGGCGCGGGCGCAGCATGGTCCAGCCGAGGGCGGCGATCATCCCGTCGGCGAGCGGCGGCAGGGCGCCGACCAGGGCCTGCAGCAGCCGCCCGCCCGGCGGGTCCGGCGCGCCCACCCGCGCGCCGATCGCCGAATGGCAGAGCGCCCGCACCGCGCCGCAGCCCGAAAGCCCGGCCAGCAGCAGTGCCGCCCCGGCATCCGGCAGGGCCGCCAGGGCGGAGAGCCAGCCGAAGACCGAGAGGTGGGCAATGCCGACCAGCACGCACCAGAACGGCGCCCGGCAGATGCGCACCACCTGCAGCTGACGGCGCATGAAGGCAAGCTGCACCCGCGCCGGGCCCTCCCCCGGCGTCGGCACGGTGATGGCGCCGCGCGGCAGGAAGCGCAGCCCGGCCCGCTTCGCCGCCCTGCCTATGGTGAGGTCGTCCACCAGCGCGCGGTCGAGCAGCCGCGGCAGGTCCAGCACCGCGAGGGCGCGGCGGGAGAGCCCGACCGTGCCGCCCCAGACCAGGCCGAAGCGGGGCGGCAGGATCAGCACCGCCCCCATGCGGTCGATCCAGGCGACGACGTGACCCACCAGGCCGCGCCCCTCCAGCAGCTGCCAGCGGAAGCCGGTGACCACGTCATGCGTGCCGGCGATGGCGGGCGAGGCGGCGGCGGAAAGCCACCAGGGCTGCGGGCGGATGTCGCCGTCCAGCAGCACCACGGCCTCGTCCTCCTCGTCCACCGCGGCGAGGCCGGCGATCAGGTTGGTGTTCTTCTGGCCGCGCCAGGGCACCTGGCCGGCGATGCGGATCTCGACCGGGAAAGGGCAGGCGGGTGCGAGCGCGCGCGCGCGGGCGAGGGCCGGGTCGGCCTCCGACTCGACGGCGATGACGAGCCGCCGCGGCCTGAGCGTCTGGCCGGCGAGGCAGTCGAGCAGCGCCCCGAGCCCCGGCACCGGCCCGGTCAGCGGCAGGATCAGCGTGACGCGGCCGGGGACGTGCACGGCGGGCAGGCGGAGCCGCCGCCAGCGCCAGGCGGCGTGCAGCGCGAAGCAGAGCGCGGGCAGCAGGGCGGGCAGGGCGACCTCCGGCACCGCCCCTCCGCTCAGCTCCGGTAGCTGCCGTTGATGTCGATGTAGCCGTGCGTCAGGTCGCAGGTCCACACCGTGGCGCGGCCGCGGCCGAGGCCGAGATCCACCGCGATCTCCACCTCCCGCCCGCGCATGTGTTCGACGACCGGGCCTTCCTCGTAATCCGGCACCACCTCGCCCTGCCGCGCCATCCAGATGCCGCCGACGGCGACGGAGAGCAGGTCGCGCTCCGCCGGCTCCCCAGCCTTGCCGACCGCCATGACGATGCGGCCCCAATTCGCGTCGCCGCCGGCAATCGCGGTCTTCACGAGCGGTGAGTTGGCGATCGCCATGGCGACGCGGTGGGCGGATTTCGCGCTGACCGCGCCGGTCACCTCGATGCGGATCAGCTTCTGCGCCCCCTCGCCGTCGCGGGTCACCATGAGGGCGAGATCCATGAGCACTTCGTGAACCGCGCGGGTGAAGTCGCCGAGCGCCGGCCCGCCTTCGGCCGGCACCCTGGGGTGCTGGGCCGCACCCGTCGCGAAGAGCAGCACGGTGTCGGAGGTGGAGGTGTCGCTGTCCACCGTGATGCAGTTGAAGCTGCGCGCCACGCCCTTGGAGAGGATCGCCTGCAGCGCGGCGGCCGGCACGCGGGCATCGGTCGCGAGGAAGCAGAGCATGGTCGCCATGTCGGGCGCGATCATGCCGCTGCCCTTGGCGATACCGGCGACCGTCACCTCCGCCTCCCCGATGCGCGCGCGGCGCACCGCGCCCTTGGGGAAGGTGTCGGTCGTCATGATGGCGCGCGCGGCACCCTCCCACGCATCCTCCTCCAGCCGCTGGAAGAGCGGCGGCAGGGCGGCAATCAGCGTCTCGGTCGGCATCCGCTCGCCGATCACGCCGGTCGAGGCGAGGAAGACCTCGCGCGGCCTGCAGCCGGCGAGCTCAGCCATGGCGGCGGCGGTGCGCTCGCAGGTCTCGCGCCCGGCGCGGCCGGTGAAGACGTTGGAGTTGCCGGCGGTGACCACCAGCGCGCGCGCCCGGCCGCCCTTCAGCGCGGCCCGGCACCAGTCGACCGGCGCGCCCGGGCAGCGGTTGCGCGTGAACACGCCCGCAACCGTGGTGCGCTCCGGGAAGAGCATCATGGTGACGTCGTCCCGGCCCCGGTAGCGGATGCCGACCGCCGCCGTGCCGAGCCGGACCCCCGGGACGGGCGGCATCGGCGGCAGCGGCAGGGCGAGCGGGGAGACGGGCAGGTCCTTGCCGGCCATCGTCCTGTCAGCGCGCAGGGGGCGCGGCCGGCGGCGGCGCGGCGTTCTCCAGCAGGCTGCGGGTCGGGTTCGGCGGCGGCTGGTCCAGCCGCTCCACCACCGCCGCGGCGCGGATGCGGTCCACCACGGTCCGCACCCGCTCCTGCAGCAGCTGGCGACGCAGCTCCTCCTCCATCTGGGCGAAGCCCGGCGGGGGGGCGGTGCGCCGCTCCTCCACCCTGATCACGTGCCAGCCGAACTGGGTGTGCACCGGCGCGGGACTCACCTCGCCGGGCTTCAGGGCGAAGGCGACCTCGGCGAATTCGGGCACCATGTCGCCCTTCTTGAAGAAGCCGAGGTCGCCGCCGTTGCGCGCGCCGGGATCGGTCGAGAGCTTGCGCGCCAGCTCGGCGAAGTCGGCGCCGGCCTTCAGCTGGGCGAGCACCTCCTTCGCCGCCGCCTCGGTCGGCAGGAGGATGTGGCGGGCATGCACCTCCTCCTCCGGCTGGCGCTTCTTGATCTCCTCCTCGTAGCGGGCGCGCAGCACCTGGTCGGTCACCTCGCCGGCCAGCTCGTGGCCGAGGAGCGCCTGCACCAGCTCCTGCTCCTCCGCCCGGCGCAGCCGGGCCTTCAGCAGCGGGTCGTTCTCCAGCCCCTGGCGGCGGGCGGCGATGACCAGGGCGCGCTCGGTGATGGCGCGGTCGGTCAGCTGGCGCATCGCCTCGGGCGGTAGGGCGCGCAGCAGCTCATCCGCCGGCATGCGGCGGAGCTCGGGCGGCACGCTCTCCGCCGCCACGGTGGCGACGTCCGAGAGGCGGATCGGCTCGCCATCCACCCGGGCAAGGACCCGGTCCTCCGGGGCGGGGTCGGCGGTTTCGGCGCGTGAGACGGGCGCCAGCAGCAGCATGGCGCCGAAGCCGGCGGCAGCGGCCTTGGTCAAACGGGTCATGCCATGTCTCTCGTCGGGCGGGCGGACTTTGACGGAACCGGCCTGGACCGACAAGCGCGCGGCGTTGACCGGCCGCGGGGCGCCGCCTATGTGTCCGGCAATGTCCGGGGCCTCCGCGCGCCCGCCGCGGCGCCTGCGCCGGCCCCATCGCCGCAAGGGCGCCGTTCGGCGGCCGGTTCGGCCGGCGATCCCCGCGCCCCCCTGAAGCATCCCCGGGCTGCCCGCAGCGTCGCCGCGGCGCGGCGGCCCGACCGCCGTCCGGAGAAGCAAGTCTCGCATGTTCGCCACTATCGCCCGCGCCGTGTTCGGCACCGCCAATGACCGGGCGCTGAAGCGCCTGGCCGCGCGCGTGCCGGCCATCAACGCGCTGGAGCCCGAGCTCTCCGGCCTCTCCGACGAGGCCCTGCGCGCCCGCACCGCGGCCTTCCGCGCCCGCCTGGCCGAAGGTGCCACGCTCGACGACCTCCTCGTCGAGGCCTTCGCCACGGTGCGGGAGGCGGCGAAGCGCGCGCTCGGCCTCCGGCACTTCGACGTGCAGCTGATCGGCGGCATGGTGCTGCACGAGGGCAAGATCGCCGAGATGAAGACCGGCGAAGGCAAGACGCTCGTCGCCACCCTGCCGGTCTTCCTCAACGCGCTCTCCGGCCGCGGCGTGCACGTCGTGACCGTGAACGACTACCTGGCGAAGCGTGACGCCGAGTGGATGGGCCGCATCTACGGCTTCCTCGGCCTCTCGGTCGGCGTGATCGTCCATGGCCTGACCGACGAGGAGCGGCGCCAGGCCTATGCCGCCGACGTCACCTACGGCACGAACAACGAATTCGGCTTCGACTACCTGCGCGACAACATGAAGTACCGGCTGGAGGACATGGTCCAGCGCGACTTCAACTACGCGATCGTGGACGAGGTGGACTCCATCCTGATCGACGAGGCGCGCACGCCGCTGATCATCTCGGGCCCGTCGGAGGACAGTTCCGACCTCTACCGCCGGGTGGACGAGGTGGTGAAGGTGCTGGTCCAGGATCCCGAGACCTACGACAAGGACGAGAAGCTCCGCACCGTCGCGCTGACCGAGGCGGGCAGCGAGCGCGTCGAGGAGATGCTTGCCGAATCCGGCCTGCTGATTGAGGGCAACCTCTACGACATCCACAACGTGACGCTGGTCCACCACGTGAACCAGTCGCTGCGCGCCCACACCCTCTTCGCGCGCGACGTGGACTACATCGTCCGGCAGGACAAGATCGTCATCATCGACGAGTTCACCGGCCGCATGATGGAAGGCCGCCGCTACTCGGACGGCCTGCACCAGGCGCTCGAGGCGAAGGAGCACGTGACGGTCCAGCCGGAGAACCAGACCCTCGCCTCCATCACCTTCCAGAACTACTTCCGCCTCTACCCCAAGCTCGCCGGCATGACCGGCACCGCGGCGACCGAGGCGGACGAGTTCGCCGAGATCTACAAGCTCGAGGTGGTCGAGATCCCGACCAACGTGCCGGTGGCGCGCGCCGACAGCGACGACGAGGTCTATCGGAGCGCCGCCGAGAAGTACGATGCCGTGATCAAGCTGATCGAGGAGTGCCGGGAGCGCGGCCAGCCGGCGCTGGTCGGCACCACCTCCATCGAGAAGTCGGAGCTGATCGCCGGGCTGCTGCAGAAGAAGCGCATCCCGCACAACGTGCTGAACGCCCGCTACCACGAGCAGGAGGCGAGCATCATCGCCCAGGCCGGCCGGGCGGGCGCCATCACCATCGCGACCAACATGGCCGGCCGCGGCACGGACATCCAGCTCGGCGGCAATGTCGAGATGCTGGCGCGGCAGGAGAGCGGCGCCGCCGAGGGCCCGGAGTACGAGGCGGCGCTCGCCCGCCACAAGGCCGAGGTCGAGGCGGCGCGGGAGAAGGTGCGGCACGCGGGCGGCCTCTTCGTCATCGGCACCGAGCGGCATGAGAGCCGGCGCATCGACAACCAGCTGCGCGGCCGCTCCGGCCGCCAGGGCGACCCGGGCGCCAGCCGCTTCTTCCTCTCCCTGGAAGACGACCTGATGCGCATCTTCGGGTCGGACCGCATGGGCGGCATGCTGCAGCGCCTCGGCCTGAAGGAGGGCGAGGCGATCGTCCATCCCTGGGTCAACAAGGCGCTGGAGAAGGCGCAGAAGAAGGTCGAGGCGCGCAACTTCGACACGCGCAAGAACCTGCTGAAGTACGATGACGTGATGAACGACCAGCGCCGCGAGGTCTATGCGCAGCGCCGCGCCTTCATGCAGGCCGAGGACGTCGCCGAGACAATCGCCGAGATGCGGCGCGAGGCGGTCGCCGACATGGTCGCCGCTGCCATCCCGGAGAACGCTTATCCCGAGCAGTGGGACCTTCAGGGACTGGAGGAGCGAGTGCGGCGGGACCTCGGCCTCGACCTGCCGGTCATGGAGTGGGGCCGCGAGGAGGGGATCGACGAGACGCAGGTGCGCGAGCGGATCGAGGAGGCGGCCGAGCGGCACTACGCCGCCAAGGCCGCCAATCTCGGCCCCGAGCTGATGCGCATGGTGGAGAAGTCGCTGCTGCTGCAGGTCTTCGACCAGGTGTGGAAGGAGCATCTGCTGGCGCTCGACCACCTGCGCCAGGGCATCGGGCTGCGCGCCTACGGCCAGCGCGATCCGTTGAACGAGTACAAGTCGGAGGCCTTCGCCCTCTTCAACGGCATGCTGGGAGAGCTGCGCGAGCGCGTCACCGGCGTCCTCATGCGGGTCGAGCTGCGGCCGGAGGCGCCGCCGCCCATGCCCGAGCCGGTGCGCGTGATGGACCTGCGCCACCCCGATCCGGCGATGGCGGAGATGGAGATGGCCGGCGCCGGCTTCGAGCCGGTGCCGATGGCCGCCGGCGCGGCGCCCGCCCTCGCCGCGGCGGCGCGCCGGGCGGAGGGGGTGGACCCCAACGACCCCGCCACCTGGTACCGCACGCCGCGCAACGCGCCATGCCCCTGCGGCAGCGGCAAGAAGTACAAGCACTGCCACGGCCGCGCCGGGTGAGGGCGGAGCCCGGCGCACAATCGGAATCTCTCGCTCCCGCCCGGGCAGTTGCGCCATCCTGGGTTGGCA
>DASQVL010000368.1:0-7911 GCA_035640795.1 Crenalkalicoccus sp.
CGCGGCGGCCGCAATGGCGTCGCGCGCGGCGGGGTCGGAGGCGCTGTCCACCACCACCGTCTCGAAGTCCCGGCGGGTCTGCACGGCGAGGCCGGACAGGCAGGCGCCGAGATAGTCCGGCCGGCCATGACAGCAGAGCACGACGCTGAGCGGCGGCGCGCCGCGTCCGGGGATTGCGGCTGCCGTCGGGGTCGGGGCCTGGGCACCGGGCGGCGGCCCGGCGCGATCCTGCGGAGGTTCGAGCAAGGCGTCAGCCGCCGAAGCGGAAGGAGCTGCCGGCGGGCGGCGCGGCGGCCGCGCCCTCCGTTGCGCCGGCCTGCGGCGCCGGGGCCTCCTTCATGCGCTGCTCCACCTGCTTGAGCAGCCCGATCAGGCCGTTGGCGAAGCCGGGCAGCTGCACCAGCGGCACGACCAGCTGGCCGGCCGGGAAGGGTTTCCCGTCCGGCCCGGTCTGCGCGAGGGTCAGTCGGGCCACGCCGTGCGTGACGCTCGCATCCAGGATGCCGTCGGCGAAGATGGTGCGTGTGTCGGGCATGTCGGCGCGTCCCCCTTTGGTCAGATGGCGGCGGCGCCGGCCAATGGCCCGGCGGCCGCGCGCCGATGCCGGAAATTGGGTGGCGGCCCGGCGTTGCTCCGGGCCCGCCGGGTCACTGCTCCTTGAACGCCCGGTGGAAGCTGTCCCGGATCGGCTGGGTGATGTAGCGGAAGAAGCTCCGCTGGCCGATCTGCACATGCGCCTCCACCGGCATGCCGGGGGTGAGGAACACGTTGGGTAGCTCGGCCAGCTGGCCCGGGTCGATCAGGACGTAGGCGCGGTAGTATTGCTGCCGGGTCTGGTCGTTCTGGGTCACGTCCGCGGCAACCCAGGTCACCTGTCCATGCAGGTAGGGCACCAGCCGCTGCTTGAAGGCGGGCAGCCGGATCTCCGACCTCAGGCCGGGATAGACCACGTCGATGTCGGTGGGCTGAACGTTCACCTCGGCCACCAGGCGGTCGTGGTCGGGCACCAGGTCCGTCACCGGGTCGCCGGGCTTCACCACGGCGCCGACCGTGAAGATACGCAGGTTCACGATGGTGCCGTCCTCCGGCGCCAGGATGTCGCGCCGCGTCACCACGTCCTGCGCCGCGCGCAGCTTCTCCTCGGTCTCGGCGAGCTTGCCGCGCGTGTCGCGCAGGTCGCTGGTCACCTCCTGCATCCGCTGGTCCAGCGCCTGCTGCATGCTGCGCCGCGCCTCGGCGATGCTGGCCTGGGCGCGCTGCACCTGGCCGGTCAGGTCCTGCAGCGTGCCCTCGAGCCCGGCCGCGGCGCGCTGCACCGCGAGCAGGTCGGGCAGGCGGGCCAGGCCCTGCTGGGTCAGGGAGCGGCGCATCTGCTCCTCCTCCTTGATGAGGACGAGCTGGCGCTTGGTGGCGACGATCTGCCCCTCGGCGCTGGCGATGGCGCCCTGCTGCTGCTCGATCCGCGTCTGCAGCACGGCGACCTGGCTCTCGAGGTTGGCGGTGCGGGCCGCGAACAGGGCGCGCTGGCTGCGCACCGCGTCCTGCGCGCGAAGCTGCTCGCTGCTCAGCAGGGCGGCGGGGAAGGCGATCTCGTGCGCCCGGGCGAGCTCGGCCACCAGCCGCGCCTCTTCCGCCAGGTAGGCCCAGCGCTGGGCGCGCGCGGTCTCCAGCGCGGAATCCGCCTGGATGTCGTCGAGGCGCATCAGCACCTCGCCCCGGTGCACCTTGGCGCCGTCGCGGACCAGGATCTCGCGCACGATGCCGCCTTCCAGGTGCTGGATGGTCCGCCGCGTGCCCTCCACCTTGATCACGCCGGGGGCGATCGCCGCCTCCGCCAGCGGGGCGAAGACCGACCAGGCCGCGAAGCCGCCCACGAAGAGGATGACGACAAGCAGTCCGAAGAGCAGCGGCCCGCGGGTCCGCGGCGCCGGCGCGTCGAGCAGCGCATTGGGCGGCACCAGGGCGAGCGGGCCGGTCAGGGCGAGGGTGCCGCCCTTGATCGGCGCCAGGGCGCGGCCCGGGGTGGTGGGGGCCGGCAGGGCGGGGGTCTCGACGCTCATCTCAGGCGGCTCCCTGGCCTTCCAGCCGTGCCGCCGGCGCCGCGGGCGGTACCTCGGCGGGGCGCGGCGGCTGCATCAGGCGCTTCAGCACCTCGGCGCGCGGGCCGAACATCTCCATCGCGCCGTCCTTCAGCAGCAGCACCTTGTCCACCCCCTGCACCAGGGCCGGGCGGTGGGAGACCAGCACCACCGTGGTGCCCTGCGCCTTCAGCTGGTCCAGCGCGCGCAGCAGCCCGGCTTCCGAATCGCCGTCCAGGTTGCTGTTCGGCTCGTCCAGCACGACCAGCTTCGGCCGGCCGAACATGGCGCGGGCCAGGCCGATCAGCTGGCGCTGGCCGCCCGAGAGGTACTGGCCGCTGTCGCCGATCTCGGTCTCGTAGCCGTTGGGCAGGCGGAGGATCATCTCGTGGCAGCCGGCGAGCTTCGCGGCCTCGTAGACCTCCTCGGGCGCCGCCTCCGCCATCCGGGCGATGTTCTGGAAGACGGTGCCGTCGAACAGCTCCACATCCTGCGGCAGGTAGCCGACATGGCGGCCGAAATCCTCGCGCAGCCACTGGTACACATCCGCGCCGTCGAGGCGGACGTTGCCGGCGGAGGCCGGCAGGGTGCCGATCAGCAGGCGGATCAGCGTGGTCTTGCCGGCCGCCGAGGGACCGATGATGGCCAGGCTCTCGCCCGGGTTGAGCGCGAAATTCACGCCCTTGATCATCGCCACCCCCTGGCCCGGGAAGGCGTAGGAGACCCGCTCCACGCTGACCCGGCCGGCGGGCTCGGGCAGCGGCAGGCCGGGCGGGCGCATGCGCGGCTGGGCGAGGAAGGATTGCAGCCGGCGCCAGGACTGGCGCGCCTGCACCAGCTGCTTCCAGCCGCCGATCATCTGCTCCACCGGCGCGAGCGCGCGGCCCATGATGATGGAGCCGGCGATGGAGGCGCCCGAGGTCAGCTCCTGCATCAGGACGAGATAGGCCCCGACGCCCAGGATCGCGATCTGCACCCCGAGCCGGAAGAACTTGGTCGCGGCGACCAGCACCGCCGCGCGGTCGGCGGCGCGCTGCTGCGGTTCGGCGATCGCGGCGACGGATTCCCGCCAGCGCCCGATCACCGCCGGCAGCATGCCCATGCTGTCGATCACCTCGGCGTTGCGGGAGATGCTCTCGGCCCGCCGCTGGGACACCATGGCGGCGGTGTTCGCTTTTTTGAGCAGCGCCGAGGTGGAGAGCTCCGAGGCGAGGGTCAGGCCGAACAGGATGACGGCGCCGCCGAGGGCGATCAGCCCCATCACCCAGTGCAGCAGGAAGATGACGGCGATGTAGATCGGTACCCAGGGCACGTCGTAGAGGGAGAGTGCGCCCGGCGAGCCGAGATAGCCGCGGCAGACGGCGAGGTCGCGCAGCGCCTCCATCCGGTAGGGACGGCCGCGCAGCGTGCTTTCGATCGCCCGGATGAAGCCTTCCGGCGCCACCCGGTTCTCCACCCAGCTGCCGATGCGCTGCATGACCTGGCCGCGCACCGCCTCCAGCAGGGCCAGCACCAGCACGGCGGCGATCGCGATCAGGCTGAGGTAGACAAGCGTGTCCAGGATCCGTGTGGCGAGCACCCGGTCGAACACCTGCATCATGTATGCCGAGGTGGTTAGCTGCAGCAGGTTCACCACGCCGCTGAACAGGCCGACGAGGATGAATTGCTTGCGGCAGGCGGCGAGCGCCCGGCGCAGCGGCGTATCGGCCGCGGCGTCGGCGGCGGGGTTCGCGCCGGGCAGGGCGAGGCGGGGCTGGAGCATGCGTCAGCCTGTCACGGCGCCGGCCAGGCCGGCGAGGGTTTCCGGGTGCAGCGCGAGCCAGCCGGCGGCCGCGCCGGCGATCGCCAGCGCGACCAGATTCGCCAGCACAATGCGGCCAAAGCCGGGCGGCCGGGGCAGCCGGCCGAGATGCTCGGCGATCGCATCGCGGCGGATCTGCTCGATGGTGTTGTGCAGGTAGCGGAAGGCGTGCTCGGCGAGCAGGCGGTCCGCCTGCTGGCGCAGTCGCAGCACGGCCTCGGGCGTCGCCTCCTCGCCGGTCTCGGCGGCCAGGGCGAAGGCGATGCGGCCGGCCAGCCGCGCATCCTCCCCCTCCCCCGCCTGGAAGGCGGCGGGGCCGGCGGGGCCGCCATTCTGGCCTTCGGAGCCGGTGCGGAGGGGCTGGACACTGGCCATTCAGGAAACTCCGGATGGTGCGCGCGGTTGGGAAGGCCGCCGCGCGGCGCTGCAACAGCCGCCCGGCCGGGGAACCGGCCGGGAGGTGCCACGCCCCCGCCCCCGGACCCGGGACTGGAGGCCAGCGCCGAGGGCCATAGAACGGATGCGAGGGGCGAATGCAAGCGACATCACCGATCCTTTTTCGGCGACGGATCGGTCGGCTGCCGTGCCCTTGTCTCGCCCGGGCGAAATCGGTCTAACATGACAGGACGTGATTGTTCCGTAGTGCCGCCACCGGGGTGTCCGTGGTAGCAGACGCCAGGGGGCTGAATACCGGGTGAACATGCGCATGAAGTTTCTGAGCCGGGTCGGTTTCGCGGGGCTGCTGCTGGGGGCGACGGGGGGGCTGCCCGCTGCAGCACAGGATATCGTTCCGGGGGACGTGGCGCGCGGCATCACCGTGCTGACCCGCCCGCGGCCGGATTTCGACCCGCTTGGCGTCCGGCTGGGCGCCTTTCAGCTGGACGCGGCGTTGGAGTCCGGCGCCGGCTACGACAGCAACGTTTTCGGCCGCTCCACCAACGTCGTCTCGGACGGCTTTGCCGGCGAGTCCGCCAATGTCTCGCTCAACAGCCTCTGGAGCACCCATGCGCTGGGCGTGTCCGGGCAGATGAACGGGCGGCAGTATTTCAGCCGCACGGAGCTGGACTGGACGGATTGGAACCTCGGCGGCTTCGGCCGTTACGACTTCTCACCCTACACGAGCATGGATCTGCGCTACCGGCACTACCGGGAGCACTATGACGTCTTCAACTTCGACGTGCAGAGCGCAGGCATCGTCCGACCGGTGCCCTTCAACTCGGACGAGGTGGTGCTGTCCGGCGCCACCCAGCTCAACCGCTTCGGGGCGAATGCCAGCTTCACCTACCGCACCTACGATTTCCAGAACGTCCCGGAGATCAGCCTCTTCCCGACCTCGCTCAACAGCTTCAACACCATCATCGGCGTCCTCGGCGGCAGCTACGCCTTCGCGCCCGGCCGCTACGTCACCGCCCAGGTCCAGCTGCAGGACATCACCTACACCAACAATGCCCAGAGTTTCCGCAACAGCTTCACCTATGCCGGACTGGTCGGGGTGCAGTACGATTTCAACGGCATCTGGCAGGGGCGGCTGTCCATCGGCTATCGCCGGCGCGAATACCAGGGCCCCGGCATCAAGCCGCTGGAAGGGCCGGCGGTGGAGGGCGAGCTGATCTGGGCGCCGACGCTGCTGACGACGGTGGGCCTCCGCGTCAGCCGCACCATCGAGGAATCCATCCGCCAGAACGCCGTGAGCTACGAGCGCCTGGTCGGCGGCATCACCGTGGACCACGAATACCGGCGGAACGTGATCCTGTCCGGCGCCGTCCAGGTCAGCAACTACAACTATCAGGCCCCGAGCCAGAGCGCGACGGACATGAACATCATCGGCGGCGGCACCTGGATGATCAATCGCAACCTGGCGCTGGTCGGCAGCTACCAGTACTCGCAGCGGCTGCAAGCGACTGGCGGCTTTAATGAATTTGAGCGGCACCTGGTCCAGTTCCGGCTGCGCCTTGCCCTCTGAGCCGCCGGTCCGGCGGCTGCTCGGGCTCGACTTCGCGGCGCTGGACCGGGAGGGCGCGCTGGGATGGGTGGCGGGGCGGCCGGCGGAGGCGCCCTTCGCCTATGTCGTGACGCCGAATGCCGACCACCTGGCGCGGTTGGCCCGCCGGCCGGAGCTCGCCTCCCTCTATCGGGGGGCGGCGCTGCGGCTGCTGGACAGCCGGGTGGTGTCGCGGCTGGCGCCGCTGTTCGGCCTGGAGGCGCCCCCGGTGGTGACCGGCAGCGACCTGGTCGCGGCGATGCTGGCCCGGGCGGTGCGGCCGGAGGACAGCATCGCCGTGCTGGGCGCGCCCGCCCCCGCCGTCGCCGCGCTGGCCAAGCGCTACGGCCTGACGCGCATCGCCCACCATGACCCGCCGATGGGGTTCGAGGACGATCCGGCCGCCTTCGCGGCGGCGGTCGAGTTCGTCGAGACGCATCCGGCGCGCTTCGTGCTGCTGGCGGTCGGCTCCCCGCGGCAGGAGCGGGTGGCGGCGGCGGTGGCGTCGCGCGGGCGGGCGCAAGGCCTCGGCCTCTGCATCGGCGCCGGGCTGCTGTTCCTGGCGGGGCTGGAGCGGCGGGCGCCGGGCTGGGTGCAGCAGGCCGCGCTGGAATGGGCGTGGCGGCTGGCGCACGACCCACGGCGGATGGCGCGGCGCTACCTGGTGGACGACCCGGTGGTCCTGGCGCTGATGTGGCGGGAGGCGCGGCGGCGGCGGGCGGGGTGACAGCGCCCGACTGGACCGCGGCTGCGCGCGGGAGTTGGCCGAGAAACTGCTTCGGCCGGGAGTCTTCCAGCCGGACCGGGCAAGCGCCCCGGCGAAAGGATCAGAAAAGGATGGTGGGGGCTTGGGGGAGGAAGTTCCCTTCCTCTCCCAAAGGCCACCCACGCCTACTCTGCCGCCACCCGCCGCGCCGTCCCCGGCAGCGCCGACAGCACCTCCGCCCGCAGCCGCCGCGCGAGTCCGCCGCGATGCGCCGCATCATGCCGCGCGAGATACTCCCGCGCCGCCGCGTTCAGCCGTTCCGGCGCATGCCCCGCTGCCCGCCAGGCCCGGTACAGCGCCAGCGCCGCCGGCCCGGCGGAGAGCCCCTTCGCCAGCACCCCGCTTCGCGCGCCCTTCACCTGGTAGCCGGCGTAGCGCGGCAGCAGCGCCAGCGGCGGCGTGCCGTGCTTCATGGCGATGTAGAGCCGGTTGCGCACATAGTGGAACCAGCGCGTGCCGGACCAGGCGAAGCGCCGCTCCGGGCTGACCTTGTGCCGCACCGCGAGGTCGCCGCGGTAGCGGATCCGCGCCCCGCGGTTGATGGCTGAGAGGGCGAAGTCGAACTCCTCCCAGCAGAAGAACAGTGCGTCATCGTAGCCGCCGCAGCGCGCGAACCACTCGCGGGAGAGCGCGTGGCCGGCGCCGACGAAGGCGCAGGCCTCGAAGCTCTCGGCGGCGCGCGGCAGCAGCGATGCGGGATAGCCCCAGGAGGAGAGGTCCTCCTCCCCCGTCGCGTGGACCAGGATGCGGCAGCCGATGGCGGCGAGGTCGGGTTCCGCCTGCAGCGCCTGCGCGGCGCGCGCCAGCGTGTCCGGCGCCGCGAACTCCGCATCGTTGTCCAGCGCGAAGACGACCGGCGCGCGGCCGAGCGCGGTCGCCCGGTTGCGCCCGCCGGCGACGCCCCAGTTGCGGTCGAGCTGCACCAGCGTAGCATCCGGCGCGCCCTGCACCGCGGCCGTGAGCCGCGCCAGCCCCTCCGCCGCGCTGCCCTGGTCGGCGATCCAGACATGCTTGCGTACGCCCTGCTGCGCACGGGCGGAGGCGATGGCGGCGATGGTGTCCTCGACCCGGTCGAGGGAGAGGATGATCACGTCCACCTCGCACCCCTCTGGCGGCGCGGCGGCGCCGGCCAAGTGGGTGGGCGGCGGATAGGCGGGATAGGTCACGGCGCGTCGCGCGCGAAGTCGGGCGCCGGGATGGCGAGGTAGGCGATGCGCTTCGCCTCCTTCCGCCCGCGGGTCACCGTGTCCAGGATCAGGCCGCAGACGAAGGAGAGCAGCGAGGC